>WUQU01000001.1 GCA_009889605.1 Candidatus Bathyarchaeota archaeon
GTTTAACTCCCCTTTCTTATTGTTTTACTCCAGAGGCAGGGAAGAGCCCCTGCCAGAAAGCTAAGCAGGCACATTTTCTCTCTGCTTCTGAGCTCTTAAGATTGTCCTTAAAACATCTGTTACCATTACAAAAGTGTCTTCGTCGACAAATTCACGTATTTGTTTTACTGCGTCTTTTATCAGTTCGTCGTCAACTACTTTTATCACATCTCCGTTTTTCTTTACAGTGATTCTTATTTTGCCATGAACAAAGGTTATAAGTACAACTTCACCATTATTAACAACTCTTATCATGGTTTAACTCCCCTTTCTTTTGGTTGGTGGAACTCCGAGGGAGAGGGGGAATCCTCTCCCCTTTTTTTATGCTACTTTGAAGTCAGTAATTACATCGATGCCGCCTTTTTTCTCAACCTTTACATCAACTACAGCACCTTTTGTGAGAACATTTACCATTCTATCGTTTGCTGGTGCATAGAATATTTTGTCGTTCGCTTTCACTTTTAAAAATTCTTCGCCGTTTTTTGCTCTGAGTATGTTCACATCTTCAACTTGAATTTTTATAAACTCTTGTTTTTCTTCTTCTTTGAATTGTTCTTCAACTTCGCTTTTATCTGGTTTGACCTGTTGTTCAGAAGGTTTAACCTGGTCTGGCTGGCTTTGTTCTTCAGGAACAGTTTCTTCTATTTTGTACTGTGGCTCAGTTATCACTGCTGGCTGTACCATCGGAGCTTCTTCCAGTTCATCTGCACCCATTTCTTCTGCGCTGTACAATCCCTGAAGTTCTTCCATAAATGTTTCTCTCAATGCTTGCGAGAGAGCAACTTTTCTGATGAGTGTGGCAGGCATTTGTAACCAGTTCTTTGTCGGCTGTCCATCTTTTTTCCTTTTCATGTATTCCGAAATTGATACGGTTACTTTTAGTGGCACTTGCCAGTCCTTTCTATATACTTCAGCCCAGCCACCAACTAACTGTTCTCCATCCAGTAGTAAAGCTCCTTCTCGGTATTCAACAGTTCCGTCGCTGTGCCTTACTACAATGCCTGCTCGCCAGCCATTGCAAAGTCCACTCTTTTGCGCACGTCGGATAAAGACATCCTTGCTAACAACTAAGCTTGCTGGTTCATCTCCGAATTTGATTAAATATACGTCTTTTCTAAATGGGTTTAACTTCTGGGCTTCACAAAGTTTCATAAACAGTACAACTTCTTCGTCGCTTACTTTTGTCGCATCACCGCTGACGAGATATCGTTTTACTGTGTCAAACGTAAGTCTAATTTCTCTCCCATCATCAGAGGTGTAAACTACCTCAGGAATGTCATTCCTTTTTACAATACTCTTTTCCATGTTTAACTCCCCTCCCAAAGTTTAGTTTAACTCAAGAGACAGAGCTGGCAGCTGAGGCTCAGCTCTGTCAGTACTCCCAAGTGAAAAGTACTGTTGTATAGCGGCGGTCAGGTTCGGTGATAATGTATATGTCGCCTGCTTCTGTACGGTATTTTGAAATTACACGTCCATTGTTTTTCAGCGCCCAGTCGTTTATTTTTTTATCCTCTTCCGGA
>WUQU01000002.1 GCA_009889605.1 Candidatus Bathyarchaeota archaeon
CCCCTTCGCAGTAGCAGTTGCTCACATTACCCTCACCGCCCCTTTCAGCGTATGGATGTTGCGAACTTTTTTTCTCGCCATACCACGAGAGATCGAAGAGGCTGCCCTAGTTGATGGTGCGACGCGATGCCAAAGTTTATTTCGAATTTTTTTACCGGTATCAGCGCCTGGGATAGCAGCAATTGCTTTAAACTCTTTTTTAATGTCGTGGTCTGAGTATTTGTTCGCATCCGTATTGGTGGTCAACGATGAGTATAAAACCTTACCCGTTGGGATCGTTGTTTTTTTGCAACAATACGCAATTGATTGGGGAGTCATGATGGCTGCGTCAGTACTAATTGCTATACCTCCGGTTATTGCATTCGCCATAGCCGGAAAATATTTTGTTCAGGGTTTGACAGCTGGGAGTATAAAATAGCAGGCTGAAGAAGGAGGAGAGATGGAAGCCAAACCTGTTGCTAGACGCAAATATGAGCAGCTCGAGGTTTTAGTGTATGATGACCGCTGGGCAATGGGAAAGGCTGCTGCGGAAAAGGTTGCCCTTTTGGTTCGACAGTACCTCGACGAAAAAAAGGAAATCAGCATTGTTTTTGCAGCTGCTCCGTCGCAAGATGACTTCCTCGATAATTTGAGGCAGATAACTTCCATTTCTTGGGAACGTATTCGTGCTTTTCAGCTTGACGAATATCTTGGCCTTCCGCCTAAAGCACCACAAAAGTTTTCACAATATTTGCATGAGCGCATTTTTGGCCGAGTACCGTTGAAACCGTATTACATCGATCTGGATGGGAAGAATCCGCCCGAAATAATTTGTGCAAGATATCGGCAGTTATTAGATCAATTTCCTTTGGATATAGCTTGCATAGGGATAGGGGAAAATGGCCATATTGCTTTTAATGATCCTAACGTTGCCGATTTTGAAGACCCATGCAAGGTCAAAGTAGTTCGACTTGACGAAGTGAGTCGTCGTCAACAAGTCTATGACGGATGTTTTAGTAGACTAGATACAGTCCCTACTCATGCC
>WUQU01000003.1 GCA_009889605.1 Candidatus Bathyarchaeota archaeon
CGCAAAGTATTTGGAGCTGGAGAAATTTTCGAGTTGAACGGTGTTAAGTACGTGGTTTTATCCGACGAACTGCTCTTGTCGTATCCAACCCCCCGGGCACAACAAATATTTCTGTAAAAATTAATGGGTAGAATTAAGCTGGAGCAATTATACTGAAAGTTATCAAGCAGAGTTGCATCCTACACGATAGGAAACTGGCCTATGATTTACTGCAAAATTGAAAATGCACCAAACAACTTTACACTGGAAATTCATTACAGACATCCTATACAAGTTATAAATGGGGTTTACACGTTTCTGTACGACTTGAACATAAGTCCCTATCTTTCGCCCTGGTGCAACAAATCCACAGCCTACTTTAACATACGCATGGAAACAAACTACACCGAGCTTAACGCTTACACCGTGGGATCAGATAGAAAAATGGTGCCAGTGAATTATACGGTAACAAAAGACGGCACGGTGGAAGTGATAAGCATTAAAGTTACATCAGAATATAACATGCCACTCCCAGGGGATCTGATTATAACCTTTAAATGCGATCAAGGTCAGATTTGCCGTTGAGACATAGCATTATATAATATCCGCGCTTTCAGCCAGCGCCTTGATTATAGGGGGCATGTTTTTAAAACATCGAAAACACATAGGAAGACTTGGTTCAATGGTTTCATTTTAGGCATAACACTTTATAACTCCTAAGTTGCAGGGGCTAGGAGCGTTTCTTTAGAAGGTTCTTAAGCGCCTCCCTTATTTCTTTTATGGGGGAAGGCCTCGGGGGAATTCTGGTTTGAAAAGATGCATTTCGCTTTCCAACAACTCTTTTAGGCGGGCGTAATAGGCTTCGAATTCCGTGGGATTGTTGCTTCTAAACTTGAAAACGGCTATGCCGCCTTTCGGGTTTTCCCAGCGTTTGTCATATGCGGCGACCGGTCTTTTGCTTCCGAATTTTTTGATGCTTCTTTCAACGAAGATTTCTTTTTCAACATTCAATATGACAAGTAAAGCGTTGGCAACTGTGACTTTTGAGGTTAATAAGAATTGGCGGGTTACATTGTCTGGAGCGGTTGAATCAATCACTACGCTGTAGCCTTTTTCTAGCAGTGCATCCCGTATTTCAGCAATCATGGAGTAAACCAGAAACTCGTCGCGACATGGATAAGTCTCATAGAAAAACATCTCTCTTAACTCGTCAACGCTTAATCTGGCGAAATAGGGATAATCAGCCACAAGTCTTTTGGCAAGCGTAGTTTTACCAGAACGGGGATAACTGCTCAAAACAACGTTCCATGAACCTTTAAGGCCGCCGTCCATTCTAACCCCTAAACAGTCTGTGAGATGCAAGCCTTAAGCTTTACCGCGACAAAGGCAAGTTTTAAACAATACTCAGCAAAGCTTTTCTGCTTCAAATCAGAGTTCTACACGTGTGACGCTGGTTGGCTAAATCCCTTGTCAGCGAAGCCTTTTCGGCAGGTTTAGGCTTAGCTTTAGGCCTAACTATGGTGCAATTCATGTTCCAAACTTTTAAGCTGCCAGAAAAAGTTGTAAGGCAAGTTATTGTCTGTACTAAATGTGGAAGCAGAAACCCCGTTGAGAACAGGTTTTGCGGACAGTGCGGCCAAGCATTGTATTCGCCTCCTCCAATCAAGTGTCCAAAATGCGGTGTCCCCATGCCTCAAAACCTTAACTTTTGCTGGAGATGCGGCTCGCCGCTAAAGGAAAAATGAATGAAAAAATAAAAAAGATGCGTTTCTAAACCAGCTTTGTTCCGCAGTTGCCACAGAACTTCGTTCCAGGCGGATTTTTCGTGCCGCATTTAGGACAAATGACTTCTGCAGTTGGCTGCGGCGTCAGCGGCGAACCACAGTTTCCACAGAACTTCATTCCCGCAGGGTTTTCTGCTCCACAATTTGGACACTTAACCTTTGCAGGTGGTGCTAGGCTTGCACCGCACTGGCCGCAGAACTTCATTCCCACGGGGTTTTTGGCCCCGCAGCTTGGGCAAACAATTAGTTGTTGCGCTTGGGCGGCTTGGGCTTGCTGCATCTGCTGCGCCATCAGGAAGGGCATGGTTAGGCCTACGCCTGCGCCTACGCCGGCGGCTGCTGCACCGCCTCCTTCGCCTCCTTTGAGTTCGCCAGCCGTCTCCTTCATGTACTGCATCATCATGGCTTGTGCGCCTATTCCAGAAGCGAACCGCCTAGCCTCTTCAGGTATGTTGATGCCTTCGAAGACACAGTCTATTATTTTTAGGCCAACTCTGGCGCCTTCGTCGCTTATTTTGAGGGCCACTTTGTCCGTCGTGGCGTCAGCGTTCTTAACAACTTCGAATATGTCATGGCGTCCAAACTCGCTTATGATGCGTTCGTTTATGAAGCCTCTAATGTAGTTTTCAATGTCTCGCGATGTGCTTGCGCCTATTGCCGAAAAACTCTATAACGAAAAGCTTCGGGTCTTCAACCTTGTAAAGTAGGTAACCATAAAACCCGATTTCAGCCTGATACTTTATGTCTCCGCTTGGCGCGGAATAGGCTTTTCCGCCAAAGTTGGCGCGGAACTGGCTATTGCTTACAAAGATTACTTCGCAGTCGAATATGTCGCCTATGATTCTTAAGGCTTTTAATGCGCCGGTTAAAAGTGGAATGTTGTTGCTTGTTATGGTGTGCCTTCCGGGGCCTAAAACGTCGTAGGCTTTGCCGTCGCGGAAGAAGACGGCCCACTGGTTTTCCATAACTATTACTTGGCTTCCATATTTGAGTGTCAACTTTGAAAAACGGTAGGCTATATCTTCCGGTTTAGCGTTGTCCCATGCAACTCTCTCAATTATCGGCATTTAGTTTATACCTCCATAAGCCTAAACTGTTTTTCACGTTCATCCCATTTAGACTCAAAGCCAAGTATTAAGGATTTAATGTTCCTCGCCTTTGAAGCAGCGTCTGTCCAGTTTCCGTTTTGGGTTTCAATGTAAAAATCTTCAACAGCCTTCACAATCCCTTTAACGTCATCGTTTAAAGCCTTATCATAGTTTAAAACTCTGGCAATTTCAGTCTCCCTTATATGCCCCTTCCTGTCCATTAAGCCTGCATAACCATAATCTGCACGGTTAACCTTCTCAGCAACCCTATCAATTGTCTGAATGACCTTCTTGAAGTCGTCCGTGGCTTTTCCAGCGTTCAACGCCGACAAGTAAATTTCCTCCCATTTATGGCGTAAACTTTTGAAGTCAGCATAGTAAATGTCTCTAAGCTTCTTGTCTAACTCCCGCAAGTCCTCTTTTGTGGCGTATCCTAAGCTGAAAACATTTCGAATTTTCGCCAAAAGCCCTTGTCTATCCTTAACTTTTTCTATAGTTTCCTTTTCAGACATCACGAATCCTCTGCCTACTTAAATATGGGGTTCTCTCACCTAAACTTTGCCCTTACCCAGCAGTAAACGCTATCTTCGGGTGGATTCTAAGATTAGTGGATAAACCTCTTTGGTTACGTATTCGAGGTATTTCTCTTTGTCCGTTAAATTGAATATTGTTACTGAGGCGTCGCGGGTTACGCCCACCACGTAACCGTATTCTTTGGCTCTTGCAACAACATACCATAAGTCGCCATGTTTACAGTAGTCTTCGAAAAGCGAAGTGTTAATGAGGTCTGGCCCATAAAGCGAAAGCTTATTCACGTTTGGAATATCCACATTGTCGAAAAAGGTGATTTTCGTGTCCTCAGGATTTTTCAAGTGAAAATCCCTAAGGGTTTCTGGGGGGATTCGAGCTTCCACTATGCCGCCCATTCGGCCAAAAAGGATTTCGCTAAGCTTGTTGGCTATGAAATTGGCTAGGCGCTTCTTCTCAACAACGGTTAAAAGCGTGGAATTTTCACGTTGGGCAAAACTGAAAAGCGCCTCAACAGTGCGGGGCAAAGGCGCAACTTTTCCCCTGTGAAAGACGTGAATCACATAGTCATGGGAGTAAACGCCCCTAAGCATGCCTTCTTTTGGCAGAAGCCCCACAACCTCAGTCACGAGGGTAAACTTGTAGTCGCCCTCCTCATAAGGCTCTTCAGTGTGGTAGCCTTCAAGCCTCGAAGCAATTTCGGCTACGGAAAGCGGTTCTGAAAACCGGAAAACCTTGCCAGCAACAACCATAAAGCATCGCCTAAGCAGTATTCTATATTCTGCCATAAAAGACTAAAGTTTTGCGCTTAAAACTGCCCATTAAAAAGCTTAAGCTTAACATAATCGTTTTAATAAAAGTTTTTAAACTCTACTTAATACTGCATAGAAAACCTAGAAGGCAAAGAAAATCAATGCTGATTCAGGAGGTTATCCTTGAAAACTTCATGAGCTACGAGTACGCTAGGGTACCGTTTAAACCCGGCGTGAACGTTATCTGCGGGCCCAACGGTGCGGGAAAATCCTCGCTTTTGTTGGCTATTTCCGTAGCCTTGGGACAGTCTTACACGGAACGTTCTAGAAAGCTCAGCGATTTGATTCGCTGGGGGAAAGACCAAGCCCGTGTTACGCTTATACTGGATAACTCTAAAAAGGGCGGTAAAAGGCCTGTTCCAAAATTTAATAAAGACCAGATTTTTTTGACGCGGGTTTTGAGGCGGGATGGCAAATACTGGTTTGAACTGGAAAACCGCGCGGCTACGAAGCAGGATGTGGAACGGCTTCTAGCCAAGCTAGGCGTGGATCCGGACAACATGCTTATTATTATGCATCAGAACATGGTTGAAGAGTTCACGGTGCTTTCTCCGCAGGAAAAACTGCGTATGGTTGAGGCTGCTGTTGGCCTTGAGCCTTACAGGGAGAATGTGCTTCAAGCTCAGAAAAAGCTTACCCGCATATTAAGCCAAGAAGAGTCTATCAGCAAACTTTTAGAGTCGGCTGAGCAGACGCTTAATTATTGGCGAGAGCAGTACGACAGATTTCAGGAGAAAAAGCAGCTTTTAACAAAAAGGCGGTTCTTAGAGCGGGAACTGGCGTGGGCAGAGGTGAACCGCAGAGAAAGCTTGGTCAAAGGGTTAGAGGCACACCGCGAAAAAGAGTTAGCCCTCATACAACAGATTGAAGAAGAAGCCAAAGCAGCAAAGGAAGAACTTCAAAATCAGCAAAATCAGCTTGAAAAACTAAGAGAAGAATGGAAAAGGGTGTTTGAGGAACGCCTAGTCTTGGAACGTGAAAAAGCTGGAAGCCAAGCCACAATCGCTTTTTGCGAACAGTTACTTATGGAAGCCGCCACAATAGAAAACGAAATCCAAAACAACAAAAATCAGCTTAAGCTCATTAAAACCGAAAGCCTAAAAGAGCTCATAGAAAGTTTTAGGCAAAAACTTTCAAAATTGGATGAAGGAATAAGCGAGAATCAAACTAAAACGAAAATTCTCGAAGAAGCGATTGAAAAAGTTGGAACTCAGGTTCTAGATATGCGGGTTAAGCTGGCGTTGCTGCAATACCGCATGGAAAACGCCAAGGAAAACATTGAAAAAATCGAAAGGGAACTAAAAGACGCGGAAACCCAATTAAAAATGGCTGAGAAAAAGGCGGAAGAGACAGGATCTAGAATAGCGGTTATAAAAAGCGTCGGAGAAATCCTTGAAGAAATCCGCGTCACAGACGGCCATTTAGCCGCTTTATCCGCTGTTTCAGAAGACGTGGAACGCATGTATGAATCATACTCAAAGCTTTACTTAGAACTTAAAGAGAAGGCGCAGCTGGTTGCAGAAAACCGCGAAAAGGCTCTAGAAGAGGTTAAAACACGTATGCAAGCCTGGCGAACAGTAATTCAAAGCCTCTTAGACCGAGTAAACCTCGAATACCAGAAGATTCTAGCTCAGTCCCAAGCGGTTGGAGAGGTTAAACTTGCCAATGAAAACGATATAGAGGCGGCGGGACTTGAAATCCTAGTTGGCTTCAAAGGAGGAAAACCTGTTCCGCTGAACGCCTACACACAGAGCGGAGGCGAAAGAACAACCGCCACCATGAGTTTTCTATTGGCTTTGCAGCAGCATGTACGCTCGCCTTTCCGCGCTGTGGACGAGTACGATGTCCACATGGACCCGAAAAACCGTGAAATAATAGCGCAAACACTGATTTCCACTGTGAAAAATGCGAACGCCCAGTACGTGGTGATTACTCCAAGCCAGGTGACGTTTACACAGGATGAGGTGAACATAATTACTGTTCAAAACGTTGAAGGGAAATCAATAATCAAAGAGGTTGCCTAATGCAGTCTAAAAAAGAGCGCGTCAAAATTGGAAGAGAGAAACTTCAGCACATTATTGAAATGTGCAGGTCTGTTGAAGAGCGCGCTTTGGACCCTTTCCTAGTAAATGTTGATGAAATTATAAAAATTGTGAGGGAATATTTTCCCAACTGGGAACAACCCGAAGACTTATGTTTGGATGCTGAGGCAATCCATCGCTTAGCCTCAGTGGTTAAGCTTCAAAGCGAATGGGTTAAACACCGTTCAACATCTTTGTATGCAGACCCTTTCCTCCTAGAAGAGAAAATTAGACGTGCGAAGAGAGAGGAAATGGTTACAGTTTTTCTTCATGCTTGGCATCCCATAGTTGAAATGGAGCAGATTTCCATCCACAGCTTGAAAGAGGCTGTCCGCTACTGGGAAAGCCTTCCACCGTTAAGCGAAAGATGGAAGGAGTTTCCACAGCCGGAAATCGAGGCTGGGTCCACAACACGGGAAGAGCTGATAAAGCAGCGGATTCTTAGGGAAAAAGCTTTCACCGAAGAACTTGAAAACTTCTGGAAAGAACTTAAAGAACAAGTGAAAGCCAGAGGTGTTGAGGGAAAAATTCGCTACTGGGATTTTGTAGGCGCGGAAACCTATGAGGAAACGGTGCAGAGAGCCTTTATGACAAGTTTTCTTGTTACATATGGCTATGCAACGCTTGAAGTTCGCCCACTTGAAGAGGAAATCTACATTAAACCTTACGAGAAACAGGTTAGGTTAACGGCTAAAAAACAGTTGGTTTCAGTTCCCATAGCCATAACCATTGAAGACTGGGAAAAGTGGAAAAGAGGCGAAACCCCATGAGCAAACGCAAAGCCTACTATGCAAGCAAATTAAAACGAGCAGTTCACATGCTCTTCTACAGAAGACATAAGAAGCCCGGAGTGAAAGGCTGGGAACTCCGCAAAGTCTTAGGCTCCGACTATCCAAAAGTCTTAAACATTTTAGACGACTACCTGAAAGCCTTAGACTTGAAGGTGAAAACCGTTTTTGAAGAGGAAAAACCCCTTGAAAAACCCTCCTTAGAACAGTTGGATAGAGCGAGATTTTACATAACCCTTAGGGGCGATTTAACCCCTAAAGAGGCTAAGATGATTGGTTGGCGCATAGACGACTTGGCAGGGCTAGCCATAACCATAGCCTACATAATATCAAAGAAGGGGAAGGCACCCCGCAAAGAAGTGGAAGAACTGCTACACGAAAAGCTGCCAGGATGGAAAGTTGGACTCAATTTGGATCGTTACATACGATATGGATACTTGGCGCAGGACGAAAATGGACAGTTGTACTTGGACTGGAGAACCCGTGCAGAGGTGGATCAAAAAGCTCTTATAGAGCTACTTTTAGGCGCGAAAACCCGGCCGGAACCAACATCCTAGCCTGCGATAAAGGAACCAGTAGAGAAAGCATGCCTAAAGCTAACAGCGCCCTTTCCACTAGAGGCTCCTTATTTAACGGTTAAACTATGCTTACGTTTTGAATTTGGAAGTAACGCTTCACTAGGAAGCGGAGGCGTTCAGCGTTTCTTCCGTTTTTGCCTATGGCAACGCCTTTATCTTTCGGGTGGACGGTTACAACAGCTATTGTTTTTCCGTCTGGTCTTTCGGTTATTCGAACCTCTTTCACCACTGCAGGTTTTAAAGTGTTTTTAATGAATTGAACGGGATCGTCTGAATGTTCTATTATCTCGTGTTTTTTGCCAGTCATCTTTTCTAAAAGCCTTATGTTTCTTCCGCCTTTGCCTATGGCTGCGCCTATGTCGCCTTCTTTAACAATAAAGATTACGCGTCCCTGTTCTTCGTCAACTATGCAGTCTTTGACGCTTGCCCCGCTTATGCTTTCAAAAAGCGCTATATACTTCATTTCAGTGCCTGTGAATTTTATGCCGCCGCTCATTCGCTTCCTCCGTACGACTCTTCTTGCTCTTTTTCTGCTAATTTAAGAATTTCTGAGTCACCGGGCTCTCTTATAGTTAACGCTGAGATGAGGAAGGGTTTACCGCAAACCGCAGCTAAATCCGTTGATGAACCAGTGTAGACTAGCAAGGGAATGTTTGAAAGTTTACAGTAATATTCTATGTCTCCGCGGATTTCCGACGGACAGTTTGAAGCCAAAACTATCATTTTAGCCTTACCAGTTCTCGCACTCTGTATGGCTGAATTTGCTCCGAAGGAAACTTTGCCTGTTTTTACCGCTGTGGCTATTGCCGTATCTACGTCTATCATTTATTCTCCCTCTTTAACTCGGATGTGGACATGAACAGTTCCACAAGACCAGTGCCCACGGGTATAAATTGACCGACTATAACGTTTTCAGTTACGCCTTCTAACGGGTCGCTTTCTCCTTTGATGGCTGCGTCAACAATGTTTGGAACCGTGATTTCAAAGGCTGCTCTAGCCAAGACGCTTGACTTTTTGCCGCTTATGCCGTGTCTTCCAATTTGCTGCACCTCGCCCGTGGCAGTCATCATGTCTGCAACAAGCATGACGTGGCGCACGTCGACATCCAACCCTTGTTCTTCCAGAACTTGTTTGGCTTCATGTATTAGAACGTTTCTTGCAGCTTCTATCCCCAAGGTCTTGGCTATTTCGTGAACGTTGTTTGTTGTTGTGCGCGTCGTGTCCACACCGTAAACTTCCAATACTTTGGGAAGGTTTGAACCGTCTGTTCTTATAACCCATTCGCCGTGTTCTTCGGTAACCAAAACCCGTTTTATGCCGGGAACACCTTTAATGTAAAACGCGGATATTTTGTCTAGAAGTTTTTTAAGGGCTTCAGCCTTTTTAGGCTTTATGTGCACGCGGTTTCCGCTTATTTTAACTGTGCAATTGGCTATTTTCAACTTTTCCTTAAGCTCTTCCATTGTAACGCCTCTGTCTTCCATCATCGCTTTGTTCAGCTCCACAACAATTTCTTCATGCATAGGATCTTGGTAAATTGCCTGAGCCAAATTTTCCATTGTTGTGTAGAGTATGTTTCTGGCGATTTTAACCGCGGTTTCTCGGCTTTTTCTATGTTTCTCATCTAAGTAAATGACCATTATAGGCGTTGATGGAACTCTTCTAGCGTCAACGATTTCTATCAGTCTGGGCAAACCGAGGGTTACGTTTTGTTCTCTAACTCCAGCGTAGTGGAAGGTTCTAAGGGTCATCTGTGTGCCAGGTTCACCTATGGACTGGGCTGAAACAATGCCTACAGCCTCGCCGGGCTCCATTAAAGCCCGTTTATAATGTTCAACTGTTAACTCTACAGCTTTGTCAACGCCTTCCTTGCTAAGTTTTGCTTCCGCCAAGCCATGCTTAAGTTCGTTTATAAGCAAAGGTGTAAGCTGGTCTTCAACTTCCTTCAGTTTACTTTTAATATATTCTGGAGACGCCGGTTTGCCCTCTCCCATTCCTATTTTTATTTGCTCGATGAGGCGGCTTACGTTTACAGCCTTTCCATGGTCGCTTTTAGCTGGGTCGACGCCGTCCTCGCCATACTTAAATTGAATTATGTCGCCTGCAGAGCTTCTAACGGTGCCGTCATATTCCAAGCGGAGGTGTTCAAGCGCGTTTATGAGGCGTCTCTGCATGTAACCGCTTTGCTGCGTCCTAACCGCTGTGTCCACTAGACCTTCTCTTCCGCCCATAGCGTGGAAGAAAAATTCAATTGAATCCAGTCCTTTCCGATATGAGGAGTAAACGAAGCCTCTGGCTTTTGGAGTCGGGTCGCCAAACTTAAAGTGGGGTAAAGCACGGCCCAAGTATCCACGCATTATTCGTTTTCCACGCACCGCCTGCTGTCCTACGCACGCGCTCATCTGTCCAATGTTAAGGCTTGAGCCTCTGGCGCCTGTGCGGGTCATTATTATGCCGGAGTTCTCAAGGGTAAAGTCTTCGTCAGCGATTTTTCCAGACTCGTCTCGGGCTTTGGCTAACTCGTTCATGACGTAAATCTCAAATGAAGCCTCTAGAGTTTGTCCTGGAAGCCTCGGCAAGGTTCCATTACGGTAACTTTCTATAAGCTCTTCAATCTTTTTCTCAACCCTTTCCATAACCCTTCCTATTTTAGCTTCGGCCTGTGGAGAAAGCACCAGCTCTTCATAGGAGTAGGAGAAACCTCGCATGGATATGAAAAGCTTCAATAAACGCGTAATCTTGTTTATGAAGGTACGCCCAGCTTCAGTTCCATAATCTTTAATTATTCTGTGAAGGAGGCTTTCGGACTGCTCAGCTCCTATGGAACGTCTATCGATTACGCCGCTTATCAATTCGCCGTTTTTGACAATGACATAAGCGTCGTAGGGGCATTCCTCTTTTAGGCATTTGGGGCATCCTCTGCAGGTATTTGCCTTCAAAACATAGTTTAAGTCCTTTGGCAGGAAAAGGCTGAAAATCTGTTTACCGCTCCATAATGGCTGGGGTTCTTTAATTTTGGGTTCTGGTAATGGTCCCTCATATCCTGCGGTTATTAGGAGCCTGCTGACTTCCTCTTTTGTCAAGTAATTGGATTTTCTTGTGAATATGTATGCAGCTGTTATGAAATCTCGGATTGCACCTATTATGGGGCCGCCAAACCTTGGAGAAAGTATTTGGTCTTGAACTTGCATTAATAGGCGGGCTTCGGTTTGGGCTTCCTCGCTTTGAGGTATGTGAAGGTTCATTTCGTCTCCGTCGAAGTCCGCGTTGTAAGGTGGACAAACACACAAGTGAAGCCTAAAGGTTTTGTATGGAAGAACCCTAACGGAATGCGCCATTATTGACATTCTGTGAAGGGATGGCTGACGGTTAAAAACAGCTATGTCGCCGTTTTTAAGGTGTCTCTCAACTATAAAGCCGGGTTCTAAGGCTTCAGCAATTTTCTCCCTATCAGTGACAAACTCAAGTCTAATGCGTTTTCCATCAGGGCGGATAATGTAAAGGGCTCCTGGATATTTTTCAGGACCGTTTATGACCAGTTTCCGCATTTCCTCAAGATTCCACGGGGTTACTTTTTCAGGCACTGAAAGTCTCATGGCAACCTCAAGGGGGACGCCAACCTCGTTAATGTCAAGGTTAGGGTCTGGAGATATAACGGTCCGCGCTGAAAAGTCAACTCTTTTTCCTGAAAGGTTGCTTCGGAATCTGCCCTCTTTTCCCTTCAGCCTCTGCGAAAGCGTTTTTAGGGCTCTGCCTGAACGGTGCCTTGCGGGGGGTATTCCTGAAGCCTCATTGTTGAAATATGTGGTCACATGGTATTGGAGAAGCTCTGACAAGTCTTGAATTATAAGCGTCGGGGCTCCAGCATCCATGTTCTCTTTAAGCCTTTGGTTTATGCGGATTATGTCCACAAGTTTATGCGTTAAGTCGTCTTCTGAGCGTATTCCTGACTCCAAGGTGATGGATGGTCGCACATACACGGGTGGAACGGGTAAAACTTGCAGAACCATCCATTCTGGACGCGCAGTTTCCGGGTTAAAACCTAAAAGCCGTAGATCTTCATTGGGTATACGCTCCAGCCTTTCTCGAATCATGCTTGGAGTTAAAGGCTGGGAACCGCTCTCTGGAATTTCTTCGCTAAATTTCGTTGGCTTTTCAAAAGTTATCTTATACTGGGGGGTGTTGCAGTGAGGGCACGTTTTAGTCTTTGTTTCTTGAACTATTCGTTTAAAGATTTCATCCGGAACCGTGCCTAAAAGTCGACGTGTCTTATCAATTCTGGCGCGCAGCTTCTTTATGGATTCTTCCTGTAGCAGAATTCGCCCACAGTTTCTACACGTAACTCTTAAAAGATCATGGATTATTTTTGCAAATTCTATGTGAATTATGGGAACTGCGAGTTCTATGTGGCCGAAATGTCCTGGACAACGGGTCGCCGTGTTTCCGCAGGTTCTGCATCTCTGCCTTGGCTCAAGGGTTCCAAGTCTTCCATCCATCAGCCCCGAAGTTATTGGGGCGCCATCCTCGTCATAAGTGTCGGGGGTCTGGATTTCAACAACTGAAAGTTTACGGATTTCCTGCGGTGAGAGCAAGCCGAAACGGATTTCGTCAACAACTTCGTGAGAAACTTCAACTGCCATGGTTATGCCCTCTCTTTAAGTTTCAATTTCGGCGCTATACAAAGGCTCATCAACTCTTGCAAGAGAAGCTTAAAAGCGTATGACACTGTAACAGGCGAGATTTTCGCCTTATCTTCACATATTTTACAGATGTATTTCCTCTGTTTCATATCGTAGTAGGCTATGTAGCCGCAGTTTTTGCAAATATACAATGTGTACTTGTCTGATTCTTCAAGTAATCTGTCGTGAAGAAGCATAGCAGCTCCATGCCCGACCAGACAGTCTCTTTCCATTTCGCCGAATCTTAAGCCGCCGCCTCTGGCTCTTCCTTCTGTCGGTTGCCGTGTAAGCATTTGCACTTGTCCTCTGGCTCTTGCGTGGATTTTATCTGCAACCATGTGGTGCAGCTTCTGGTAATATACAACTCCAACAAAGACATCTGCAACAAATTTTTCGCCAGTCACACCACTGTAGAAAACTTCTCGGCCGCTTTTGCTAAAACCAAGCTTCATTAAAGCTTTTTTCAAATCTTCGGATTTCTCGCTTGAGAAAGGCGTCCCCTCAACAGGCGTTCCCCTCAAAGCCGCAACTTTACCGGCCAAAGACTCCATGAACTGTCCAATGGTCATTCTTGAGGGAAAAGCGTGGGGATTGATTATTATGTCGGGGACAATGCCGTCTTCCGTAAAGGGCATATCCTCTTGTGGAACAATCAAGCCTATGACTCCTTTTTGGCCGTGGCGGGATGCGAACTTGTCTCCAAGCTCTGGAATCCTTTGATCTCGAACGCGTACTTTGACAAGTTTGCTTCCTTCACCGGATTCGGTTATGAAAACTGCGTCGACTATGCCGGTTTCTGAGGGCCGCATATCCACGGAAGTGTCGCGCACCGACGGCCCTCTAACCTCAAACTCCTTGTATTCTTCAAGGAACCTAGGCGGGCTTGTCCTTCCGATTAAAACGTCTCCGCCTGCCACCTGCGCTTCAAGACTGATTATTCCGTCAGGTTCCAACAACCTATAATATTGTTCGCCTCTGAATCCTCTGGTTCCCGGTTCAGGGATAACAAATTTGTCTTTTAATCCACCCATGTAGTGGCGGCATTCAGCCTCATATATGCGGTAGAAGGTTGAACGGGCTAAGCCTCTTTCTATGGAAGCTTTGTTAAATATGAGGGCGTCTTCCATGTTGTAGCCTTCAAAGGAAAGCACTGCTACTACGCAGTTTTGGCCTGATGGGCGCAGTTTATAGCCTATGGTCTCCATTAACGCGGTTTCAACTAGGGGGCTTTGAGGATAATGAAGTAGGTGAGCTCTTGAGTCTACGCGCAGTGGGAAGTTTGTGGCGAAAATTCCCAAGGCTTGTTTTGCCATTGCCGCTTGGTAAGAATTACGTGGGGACTGGTTGTGCTCTGCGTAGGGTATTGTTGAAGCGCAAATTCCAAGGATTGTGTGAGTTGAAATTTCCAAGTGAGTATGCTCGGGTGTTACTTCTTCGGGGCTTAGGGCAACGTAAGTGTTCTCTTCCTCCTCTGCGTCTAAATATTCAATTATGCCGTTTTTAACCAAGTCTTCCCATGCCCATTCTCCGCGGGCAATTTTTTCTACGTGTTCTGGTTTAAGTTTTGGAACACCATTTTCAACTATTATTAGGGGACGCCGCACCCTTCCCTCGTCGCAGTTAACGTAAATCTCTTCTCTTTCGCCATGAACCTTTGAGAAGTAGGCTATGTTCACCTCTGTTGAGATTTCTCCTGTTCTTCGTTTTTGTCTAAACTCCTCTGCAACTTTTTCAGGAGAAGTGCAGTATCCAACAATGTTTCCGTCAACGAAAACTTTGGCTCCGAAACGTTTCAGGGTTTCGTTTGCCTCGTATACTGGGGTAACGCCCATGCTGAAAAGCACTTGTTTAATTTTCTCAGAATTTACACCTACGGAGATGCATGCAGATAAAGCCAAGTTTTTAACTAGACCACAGTTTGAGCCTTCAGGGGTTTCGTTTGGGCATAAGCGCCCCCAATGGGTTGAATGTAGGTCTCTGGCTTCAAAGTTTGGCTGGCTTCTGCTGAGAGGTGACTGCAGTCTCCGCAAGTGGCTCAAGGTTGAAAGGTAATTGGTTCTGTCCAAAAGTTGGGTTACACCGACGCGGCCTCTTCCCCAGTTTCCAGTTGCCAACGCATGTTGAAGCCTTTCAGTGATTATTCCAGGGCGGACGGCTGCTGAAACAGTTATTATTGGGCCTTTAACGCCTATTCTTTCAAGCTGGTATTTTATGTCCCTGACGAGGTTTCTGAAGGCTACACGGAACAAATCGGCCAGAAGTGGTCCTGCAAGCCTTAAACGTTTGTTTTTGAAGTGGTCTTTATCGTCTGGTTGTCTTCTTCCAAGTTTTAGCTCGATGACTCTGCAAGCCATTTCGCCTAGGAATAAGGCTTTGTCCTTTCGGCTTTGGCTTGTTCTGCCTATGTGAGGTAGAAAGTTTTTGTCTATGGCTGTTTCAGCCTTTTGTATGCGGTATTCTTCAACTTGGCCGTGGGCTACACGGTTTCCAATAAACAGGATTGCATCGTTAACTGTGTCAACGCCTAAAGCTTTTTCAAAGGAAGGCTCCAACTCGGCTTGGATTTCGCTTTCCAGAGAAACTGCCTCGGCTATTTCCTTGTCAGACTCTAATCCTAAGGCACGCATTATTATTACGAATGGGATTTCTGTGGGTACTCCGGGAACAGAAACGTATATGACTCCGTCGGACTTCAGCTTCAACTCTATTCTGGCTCTAAAACCAACGGTTGTGGAGAACAATTTTGCTTGATAGACGGGTGTTGCACCCTTATCATCTATATCCACAATGATTCTGTTTGGCGCCAAGTCTTCCATGGCAACTATTACGCGTTCAGAACCGTTAACAATAAAGTAGCCGCCTGGATCATCCGGGTCTTCTCCACATGCGATAAGCTCTTCGCGAGAAAGCTGCGACAAGAAGCAAAGTTTGGATTTTAGCATTACTGGAATGTTTCCAATGTATACGAGTTCCGTGTCCTGTTCTCTTCCATCCACAACAGGTGTCATTTCGAGGGCTATTGGCGCGGCATATGTTAAGTTGCGAAGTCTAGCTTCTATGGGGTAAATTTCATGTTTTGTTCCATCAACTTCAGTTACGTAGGGGCCGCTTATCCGTGTCTGCGGGTCTATTATCCAAACCTGCCCAAGCTTTACCTTGTAGGGGTATTCTGGAACTTCTATGGGAATTTCGCCAACCTCGTCTATGACTTCTTGTAAGCCGTGGTCTATGAACTCGTTGTATGAGTCGAGATGTTGGCGCACTAGACCCTTTTCTTTGAAAAATGCCTTAAGCAAAAGGTTAGTTTCCTCTTTTGAAGCCTCAACCAATTTTAACTAGCCTCCACAATTCGTGTTTTAATTAAACGATAGAGGGATTTTTGTGATGAGGGTTTCTTCAAACTTTTAATTTCCTCCAACCTTTTTGGATCATCCAGTTTAAAAGTCTCAAATATTATAGAGCTAAACACGTAAGACTACATAGCTTATTAATAAACTTTTTCATGTATATCTAGGGTATCTGATGCAATTCAACAAAGGCTAACCGCCACGAAAGCATGGCTAATGGCACGGTTACTTATACAGAATCAAGGGGGGAGAATAAATTTTTCCGCTCATAATCTGTTATTCATAAACTTTTAGACTTTTTAGGGACATATAGGCCGTCTACAAGAAGGTATGAGTATGTCGAGAAGATATGCTCGAATTCTGGCAACCGTAGTTTTTCTATTTGCCCTTGGCTTGTCTATGCTTTGCGCTATCAACTATGGCTATGCAGCTCAAAACAGCAGTGTCAAAGCAAACCCGCGGCTTATTTATTGGCCAAACACAATCGTTTGGCGTTCAGGGAACTATATAAGCATTGGAAACGGATGGGTTAATGCAAAAAGCATTGTCTATGAAACTCGGCCCTATGTTATGTATACGGATGAATGGAAGGTGCTAATTGTTGATATGGAAAGCGGCACGTTAGCCTATAACTTCTCCATTGACATGGGACAAAATGTATGGGCGAACATTATTCCATTTGCCTTTTCGCCAGACGATACAAAGATATTCTATGTGAAAGTTCCGAATACTGGGTATCTTCCGCAAATATTCTCTGTAAACCTGGACGGGACTGGTTCAACATTTGTAATGTATATGAACAGCACATCAGTGAACTCTATGAGGAGACCTTTCGTCATTGACGTAACCAGCGGCGACTTTATAGTTTACGCTTCTTGTGAGACTATACATAATGTTACAATCGGCCAATACATCTACACAAACTACATTTGGAAACATAACTTAGCCACCAATGAAAAGTCGCTGGTTTTGCAGCTTGAAGGAATGGACAAGCTTATCACAAGTCTGAAAGTTTCTCCGTCAAACAACAAGGTCGCCTACGCTGTGGGCAGCGAAGTCTGGATTGCGGACATAAATGGTGCTGAGCCGCCAATAAAAGTTACGTCAGCTTCTAGTGGAAAAAATCCCCGCTTATATTAGCTGGACATCTAACGGAACAATACTGACCTACTCAGAAATTAAAGGCACCGTAAACGACTGGGGACTCTCTATGGAATGGGAAAACGGCATAGGCAACATAACTGCCATAAACTATGATGGGAGCAATAAACGTATAATTTTGAGCGGAGGCTATGGACTTGTATGGTCGCCATCCAAAAGTTCGCTTGCTGCATACATCAAAGCTCCATACTCAGGAGCCACGGAAGGCTATCCCTACTTAATAGATTTTGCACTGCCTATTACGCCCAACCCGGACAGCGACGGTGACGGTCTATCAGACTCTTCTGAGATCCAAAACTTACTCAATCCCTTAGACCTCACAGACGTCCACAAGGATTACGACGAGGATGGATTAACGAATCTAGAAGAAATTAATTACGGAACATATCTGGGAAACCCGGATTCCGACGGTGAGGGGCTCAGCGACGGCGTCGAAGTAAAAAGTCTTCAAGACAGACCCTAGAAAAGCAGACACAGATGGCGACGGCGTAAGCGATGGTCTTGAGGCTGCAGCAACTGGTTTAAACGCC
>WUQU01000004.1 GCA_009889605.1 Candidatus Bathyarchaeota archaeon
ATACTGTGAGAATTACAGAACGCGGCACTGAAGTCTCAACATGGGGCTCAAAGCTATATGCCAATATATATGCCAATATCTCATCTTTCAGCTTTACTGCATTTTTGGGAGATTTATGGGGCCACAGTATTATCGACCCAAGCGCAGAAATGGAAAAACTGAGAGTATTCCCCATAGTATACTACTCCTCTATGGAGGGGACGTGTGAAGATAATACTGTGTTTACTGTCCGCATTTTTCTTCATCATCTATTTTCCCACGTTGAGGGAAATATAAGAGTCAAAATAATGGAAACAGCTATGGCAGGCCCGTTCGACAGTCTTGCAATTTGTGAAAAACGACACTGGTATCTCAAATACCTCGACTTTGAGATTGGGATATGTGAGCGTGTTGCTGCTCCCGTTCTTCCGTTCTAAAAGGCTAACAGCGGTGCATCTGAACTTATCGCAGTCTCAAAATGGCGATATTGGTAATACATTTCATGACAGACGCGAGATCGGATTCGCGCAAATTGCTTGACAGAACAGCCTTGGCTTATTTTTACGTAGTCTTTGAAACGGAGACAGTACACAAAAGGAAAATATACAATTTCTGTGCAGTAAGGAGATGGTTCAATAGTAATGCTTAACGACATAACGGCGTCCTTTTCGCATGTAGATTCATAACTTCCAAAATTCAATTCTCTAGGTAACGTCCATTTTTCAGTTATGTAAGTATTAGACGGCAAGCGCAACTTGTAGTCGTTTTCGTCGCTGAATAGATTAATTAATTGTCTGAACGCGTCTAGTAGCACAGAACTCTGCAACAGATTTGAATAGACTGTCAACGAAATCGGAATTCTCACAAGTGTAATATTATTTTAAGTACTTGAAGAATGTGAGAGCAAGCGTTCCTGACAGCGTTGATGAAATAGGCATACAAGCGCCTTTAGTCAAGCTGGAGTGGGCTGACAGCGAAACGTTGCTCTACATGAGAAAAGAGAGTTACAGTCGTTACAGTCCATTAGTTTCTTATCTGGGCACAAACCCGCTATCTATCTATGAGATTTTTGACAACAGTGTATTTGTAATGAGACTTATATATGTAGATATTTCTGCGATTGGAGTTGCGCAAGACATCGATCTGTCTGTTAGAGTCAAAAAGTTTGAAAAAGAGGAAAAAATTGACTTTGTAAAACTTGTTTTTGTCGGTGTCTTACTGGCATTGTTGTGATTTTGAAACGTATGAGCATTCAGAGCGGGCATTTTAACAGCGATATATCTTCGTTCTTTAAAACGTCAAAAGAGAAGAGCGTCATATCAACTCGTTTGTTTTTCATGTGATATTTTTCTTAGTATGAAATCGTTAAAAACAGATGTGTTAGGCAGTATATGAGATTCAGTAATATCAGATTCGTGCGTGAAAGAGAATCGTTATGGGCTTCAGCCGAGTCGTACTTATACATGCATGAAGAACTTGGAGCAGAGATCGGCTTGTTGCAAGACGTAATTAAATGGTTTTCTTACGAGACCGGCATTAATGAAATCGATGAAATGGTAGTAATGGAGACTGAGTATTGGCCAATTGTTATGAGCAGAGATCATGCAGGGCGCGTGAGACTAAACATTGAAATTGCGTTACACGCGCATAACATTAAGTTCGCAAAAGAGACTAATTACGTTGAACAAAAAGTGAGAGATCTAAAATGGATGAAGATGAACAGCGTCACTATCGAACAGAACGTAATATTAATATAGAGACAAAACAGTTAGAGCGACATAGCGAGCACCGCTCTTGTCCTAAAGACCGTTAGAGAATTTGAGAAAAAACCACTATTAGGTGAATCTCAAACTGCTTCTCCAAGTATTCGCGACTCGGACAAATATAGGGCGCGACTAAGATGCTCTCTTTTAAACTCATATGTTGCCTGGAGAATTGTATAGGCAAATTTATATCGAAATTGACAGTCAGCGAAATAACGTCTTCCATTTTGCACGCGCTTTCGTCAGGGCCGACAGGAAAAGCTCTGTAAAAGTATTAAAAACTGTGCACACTTTAAGTTTAATGAAATCAGTTAGTGACGCTAAAATATCTCGTGCTAGTGCGGAACGAGATTATCTAGGAGCCCTTTTCTCTTACAGCTTGTGGTTTGTGTTTATTTCAGTGACTATTTACGTCATGACGGGGATTATGCAGGCAATAACGTATTACGGATTGCGACAGAACTACTCAACAGTAGTAGAATATGTCACTACAGGCATGATGATAGTATCCACTCTAATAACATTCTTAAAATACGTAATTGCAATGCAACCAAAACTCTAAGTTGCTTATTTTTTCACCTTTAAGAGAAAATTAAGACAGTTTTTCCCCAGCTCGCCCAGCGAGCTCATTTGCGTTTTCGTAGTTTTTGAATAGGCAAACAGTTCCATACAAATTAGGTAGTAGAAAGCGTCAGGCGATTCCGGTATAAATTTAACAAGCTCTGCAGTTACATCTGTATATAACAAAAAGGCTAGGGGAAGAGGGAGTTCGCCAATAAGTTTTATGATTTGTTCTTTTCTCGATTCTAAAAGCGGTTTGAACATATCTCTTACAAGCTCAAGATTGCCCTCTTTAATTACTTCTAATAGCGCAATAGACAGATCTTTAGACGTTAAGCCTTGTGAAGAGATTATGTCAGCAAACAACTTGGCTTGAGGTGCAGGATACGACTGGAGATGTTCAATTAGCGACTTTATTTCTTCGCTCATAAAAATTAGATAAAAGCTACTGTTTTAAAGTTTGCGCTACTTTAGACTGCTGGCGCATCATAGGAGCCATAATCATTTTCGTCATGTTGCGCATCCAGTTTAAGAACATAGCAGTCATTTCCTGTCTTATTTCGTCGAGCTCAGCCATGCTAGCCTTCTCCTCTTTAACTACTTCGCGCTCAACTATTTTTTCCAGCAACGTCTGTTTTAACTGCTCAATCGAAGAAGCCAGTACTTCCACCTTCTCTTTTACTTCTATAATCTCTTTAGGCGGTTGTTCCTCTACAACTTTTTCAGTCTCTTGCTGAATTTGAGGCACACCTGCAAACGCTCCGGCAAATCCGCCAACCATATGTCTGATTGAGCCCATATACATAGCAAGTAAAGAGAAAAACCTCATTACGCGGATTATATCTGCAGCAGTTAGGCCCTCAAGGTCTTCAATGCCGTATTTGCCTTTAACGTATTCTTCTATCATCTCTCTCAGCAAATCCTCTTCTTCTATGCCGCGCAAAAGGGCAAACTCTTTAAATGCTCTCGCTACATCTGGAGAAACTTGTAACTGTACTTTCTTGCTCACAAAAGTAAAACAAAAAAGTGTGTTAAAAACTTTGCTAACTCAAACCGCTCTCTTTTAGGCAATCCTTAGGCGCTTTTCCTGTCGATATGCATGCGCCTATATTCATTGCATAATCCATACACTCGTTGTACGCCTTTCCGCTTTTTATACACTTCAGAAGGGCATAAGTAGAAACAGTATATATTTTGCCTAAATTAGTCCGCAACGTGCACAGATCGTATACTATAGTCACTATTTCTCCCTCCTCTTTCAAGTCTACAACTTCAAACTTAGAAAATGTCATACGAATCATATTGGGATCAATGCCGGTCAGGTAAGTGAGGGCTCCTATATCGTATTCTGCGTCTTGCAAAACTTGCTTTATCTCTTCTATTTTTTTCCCGCCTGTTGCTCTTAATGTAAACCGCAAACAATAATCGCTTACAAACTCTACGTCAAAATGTTGTTTTGCTTTTTCGATTTCTTCAGCTATTTTTTCTATTTCGCCGTTAGGAGATGCCATACTTTCACTTAAAAAAGCTTTATTTATGTTTTCTCGTGAAAAATTTAAATTCTTTTATATGTTCCGAGCATGCACCGAGTGAATTGCGAAATACTGCATAAGATTTTAGCAACATTTGCGAAATATTTAATGCCAATTACTGTAGCCCGCATTGACAATACTTGTTACACGTCTAAACTGATAGATCTCAAATGCACCAAAAGCATAGATGTGTGGATGACCTATACTAAGTTCGTGAGAGAAGTGTGCGTAGAGAGGAAATACATATTGAATAAGTACAACCCGCTTGTAAAACTGCCCAAAGAGTATAAAAAACTGCGGAATCTGATAGAGTGCAGGGGCTTTAAAGTGTACCCGCTCGGGAAAAAGAGCTGGATAATAGACGCACATGTAGATATTTTCTGTGCAACAGAATCTGTCTCAATTGAGTAGCGACCTTACTTCCAGTTCTTAAGGACAGAAAGCAAAACAGTATGCGCAATAGGTTGAAGAAACTCGCTGCCAATTTACTGTTAAACCCTTAAAATAATCGTAAAGTTTTCAAAAAGCGCATAAAGAATAAAAATTATTTTTCATCTAAGCTTGTGGAGGATTGCCAACATGAGACCGTACTAAATGAAGAAGGGCTTTGGGTATGCAGAAAGTGCGGGCTTGTTCTAGACTCTAAGTTAACTATCCACCCGCCACGTAAAAGCATGCCTCACTATACTATTGAGATTTTTGTGCCGGAGTATGACGACTTAGTTAACAAGCTGAAAGAGTGTTTAGGCAACTGCGTTGATCATTATTTATTCTACGGCAAAAACACCTGCTTGGATTCGCTTAAGTCTAAAATTGCATCTATTACGGGCATACCCCCAATATTTCTCTCTTCAGCTAAAAACGAGAAAGAACTAATAGAATTGTTGCGCTCATTCTCTCTAACTCTAGGCCTGCCTCTTTCTTCTCTTGCGCTCAATAATATTAAAGCGCTAATAAGGCAGTACAAGCGTTGTATGGCTGAACTGCAGAGACTGCACACCTCAAAAAAGCTGAAATTTTCCTATTCTTTAGACCTAAAACACAAAAAATTAGACGGCGAATTTTTTATAAATCCTCATCGCAGTCGCAAGCGTTAGCGAAAATATAGTAAAGTTCAATAAGAATATCAGCATCGCACTAAACATGTCTGATACAGTTGCTGGAAAGCCGTAATATTTTTCCACAGCCATGAGTTACACTCTGACTAGATTTAAAACAGATTGTTCCAAGCTTAAAACGAAGCAACTAGATTAGACTGTTTATAGAAGACTGAAAAACATATCCCTTAGAGTGAGGAAGAGTTCAAACAACTTATTGTTTCGTTTTTATCAGCAGATCTCGTATGACAAAGAAACTTGAACTGAAAGTTTTGCTATTTTTGACGCTTTTGTAAGATCTATCTTGTACTCAGCGGGATTGAAAGAGCCTACATACAGATCATAAAGACGAGTTAGCATAAATCTGCCAATCTCTCTGTTGTATTTTAGCGTTTTTATTGCATATGGTATTAGTTCTAGAGCTTTTCTCTTCTGCATATGAGCGGGAATAAAATCGCCTATATCAAAATCGCCAACAGTTGAAACTACAACTAAATAGACAGGTATTGGGAAGTAGAAACAGGGAAATAGGCAAGCGAGCTTTCTCCCTATTGTGTAAGATGCCGTAAGCTTGCCACGCTCCCAGTGCGCATCACATGATGTTGTTTCCCCCAGATATACTTCGTACTTATTAAAAGCTAGACCCAACAGCCTATTTTGCGACATTTTCAGCTTCTATTTTCTCCTCTTCTGCTTTTTTCTGTTTTAATTGTTGTTTCCGCTTGTGCATGTACTTTTTACATGTTTTTAGCTGAAGAACTACAACACTGCCCAAGTGCCTATATTTATAGATCTGCTCCTCATCTATCTCTTTCCTCAGTTTTACCTCAACTACAATCTTTCTGCCGTAATTGTCTATAAGAAAATCGGGCCTGCCGTAATCTGTCTGAGGCTGAAAATACACCTTACCCCTGACTTTGCTGAGCAAACGCGCAAAAATGTGCTCGTATGTCTCTTTCTCGTATCTCACGAGAGATGCTTAAAAATACTTAAAAAAATCTTACTCAGCATAAACTGTGGTCGATTTAGTTCCCGAAAGGACGGATCCTCTTGCGTTGGCTTTTTCTTATTATGTAGATCCTATTGTTCTGAAGTGGGGCATTTCACACAATATCTGTACATCGCTTTCAACGTGCATAAAAGCTTACGAGCTTTTTATAAAGCGCAACGAAATGATTAAGTTTACGTCATGTCCGCACGCTTATCTTGGCTATGCTCCCAAGCGCTGTATAGAAGTTGCAGGAATGTATTATGATGGCCATTTGTTGTTTAAAATAGAAACAAAAAGCCGAAAGCCAAGACTGAAAGTTCTCAACCACCTCTTTATTTTCGGCACATTAATGCCACTAGGAGAGGAGTACAAAAAACTAGCTAGAGAAATTGGAAACAACATAAGTCTTTTTGCCGGCTTTTTTGTTACTAGAAAATACGGAGTGTTATACATACCAACACAAGAAGGAATCTTTCTATACTACGTTTCGCTTGCTGGAGAGAGGTATATATCTGCTCTAGGCGAAATACTCAACCAGCTCGAAGAAAGACTGCCTAAGGTACTATCTCTTTACTTATCAGTTACAGAAGAGGAGAGAATTCTACCTATGAGTGAAATATTGGCGTAGTTCTGCTCTCGCAATAATTATCTCTGATCTTCTCAACGCCCTAAAGGGCAGAAATTACCTTCGGGCATATACGGCGTTCACTCTCGTCTTGCGGTAGTCTACGGCTTGCCATTCTTTCTGTCACAAAGAAACAGGTTGTCAAGAGCACATAGAGCTAGAATAATTTCTTAGGAAAGCTATCCCGATCTTAGATGGGAATAGATTATCAGCTTTTATCAAAGGCTTCTGCATTAAAAGGGCATGTAAAGTGTAGGATCGTTTGCTATAGACGTAACTACAGTTCTTTTTGCAGTTTTGCCTACTATTTCTAAATCATCTAGGATTACTTCAGTGGATATGTTAAACGACGAAGAGATAGTAAGTAGTTTGAAACTAAGACCTAGCTGATATGTATGTTCTCCGTATACGCATCCAACAACAGTTTTAAATAAGTATTGAGATACTATAAGTCTTGAAATCGCAAAACGACTTATTTTATAGTATAGTTCCACAGATCCTGAGACTATAAAGCGCCATGGATAGATAAAATTGAGAGACACATAGATTCTCTCAGAATTCAGAACGTATAGTGGAGTTATAAAACGCATATCTCAATATGTCGCATAAAAATTAAGTTGTAAATTAAATCGTCGTGCTAACTTTCAGCAAGTTTACAGACGGGAACTCAGACAGATTCTGTTTTGAAATTGAAACGAACTCTGTGATATTGCCTGACCTCCTCCCCGCCCTAAAGAGTGGGGGTTCGCTTCAGGCAGATCACCGGTTTGTGGTTTACCGACTTCATTCTCACTACTTCACAGCTGGCGGGCGCGTAAAGCGCCCGTCCTCGTCCAGCGGTAGACCGCGGGCCGGGCCTTCGGCCCGTTTCCCCTATCCCTCGCCGGGAGTTGCCCCCGTCTCCCGGTTCCTCGGGAATGAGATTAGAGGACAGTTTTATAATGAAAATCTTTTAATCTCTTTTATGTACTCTCTCTGTGCTTTTCTCCTCTGATTTTCTCTCCTTCGCGATAGCAAATACGCCTTGTGTTAAGAACATCTACACTAACTTCTTCACTAATGCTGTTAATTCGCATCAATGTATTTTCATCGACGCGCCAATTAAAGCACACTACGATACGTCAGTAGAAGCAATCTCTGTAAGAATTAGAGATGGCAGACCTAAATATATTGTAGAGGGAAGCGGAAACTTCGTCATATTTGCCGATGATAGCGGTATCTGGGCTTTAGATCTTGAAATAAAGAGATGGAAAGAAGATTATAGAGAGATAGTCGAGATTCTCAGAAAAGCGCGCGTTGATATATGGTATTAGAAAGTTGCCCAATCCTTTGTAAGAAAACTAGAAAGAGCAAAACTTAAGGTAAGCGAGATTAAAAACAAGACAGATAAAAATTTTAGTCGGTTAAATCTTCATGCTGTGGCAGAAGAGGAATTAAACGAATTTGAAGAGCTCCCGCCTGATGCCAAAAAAATCTTGGCAATTATTGACAGAATTCTCCCGCCAGAAGACGAGTTGAGAAAAGAATCTCCCAGCACTGAAGAGATTGTTTTGGCTAGAGTCATGTCTATACTTTTCGGCATGTTCAGAATGTTTGCACAAACTCGCTTGAGTAAATTCGGCGAATGTATGTTCTATAAGAAGGGAGTCTGTGTTGCATTCCATATACCTCAAAAAGAAGCTAACAGATACAAACACCTGCTCAAAATAAAAGACGGGAAAATATTACTAGACGACAGGTGGATTTGCGGCATATGCCCTATGTACGTGTCGCGTAGAGCTCTGCAATATCTAAAGCTTGATAGAGACGATACATCCGCTTCCGAAACTTCCTAAATCTCTTCTTATCTGATACTCTGGCTATTTCTACAATTTTAGCCATAGCTCCGTCGGCCCAAACAGCTCTCATATTAGAAACAAATACGTTCCAGATAGAGACGAGATCTATTAATTTAGCGCGTCTCCACCTCCACAAGCCGTAGACGTAGTAAAACATAGTGAGATCGTAAAATTTCCTCAGAGCATAAGACACTGTTCTCGGCTTGAGCATAATAGAGAAATACTGCGAATTAATGCGGTAGAAGATCGGCACCTCAATATATTGTTCGTACGGCTTCAAATCGAGCAACTTCCACGCAAACGAGTGTACATCCATCATATGGGCAAAACAGTATTTTTTACCGCAAATAACAGAGAGATACTCGTTTTCTATTTGTTCTGCTAGCCATGTTGCTGTGCAATTTATACGATGTTTAACGCCAAATCTGGCGTTGTAAATTCTAGAGCTCTCGAAAATATCATTTACTATATCGTCCAGCCTAGTTGAGTAACACTCTTCGACTTTTACGCTATCATTTACGTCGAGAAGCTTGCCCCCTTTGCCGGTTTTTTCGTACACTCGCTTTTTGACGTACAGAACAAATTTGAAAGGGCTTTTGAAATCAGACTCAGTTTTATCGAGCAGGATTCTAGTCGAACTGGCTATGAAGCCGCTCTTTTTCCTCACAAACTTGGCGACATTATTATCCACGTAAATCTCGCCGCTTGTAATAGTAATTTTCCACACTTTGCTCACGCTGTTTGAGAAAAACTAAGAATTTAACTATATTGTCTCTTTTTCTTCTCTCATTTTTTAGGCGAATTTACCCCAATCGAAAACAGCATACAATATTCTCAAATGCAATATTGAACAGAGTTCAAAAACAAGAGACTACCCCTCGTATAGCTAACAAATAGTAATGCGTTCAATAATGTCTATTTTACTCGTTGACGCTTTATATTGCTCCAGGGAGACTCTAAAGTCTGTATATATACTAATATTCAATATTTAATTAGTATTAGTAAAGCGTCGGCGAAAATAAGCGCAGTCCTAGTTTGGAGTGGTATATGCCCCTGCGAACTAGGACTGCGCTTATTTAGATATTTGTAAAGCGAGACAAATGTAAAGCGTCGCTTATGCTCTTTACAAATATTAACAAAATCTTCTCGGCGCGCTTTAACGCCAAAGGCAACAAAACAGTCTTCACAAGATACAGAAAACAGATATTAAAAAAGGAAGGGATGAGATTTCCCCTACAAAGACGGAATAGTTTAGCCCAAAGATAAAAAACTTTTTCACAAAATAACGAATACCCGCAAAGCGCCCGTGCATGATCGTCTCTTCTTTCTGACGTGGAGAGTTCGACTATCGCCGCCATGTTTTTTCGATAAAACAAGATGCGCCGAGGCTTACACGCTGTTGATCGCTATATTATATTATATTATTATTATATTAATAATAATATAATATAATACAGGCAATCGCGTGTAAGCCAAAGCGAATGTAGATTAAGCGCCCTGATACAGCATACAGCCCAAAACCACAAAACAGCTCAGCTTGTTTTGAAGAATGCGCGAAAACAAGCTCTCTGTCTCAAAAACAAAATCAGTTTTCTCTCTTATTTTTTCGCCAACAGCCCTAAGATGTAGTTCGCCACTCTTGCCATTTGAGTTATTGCTATATTCTCCAGTTTGAATCTCTCTCTTATTCTCGCCACGTGCCGAGAGATATCTATTTTAGGCGCTTCCATGAGTTTTTCCGCAAAATCAGCAGGATCAGCTCTAGGGCCAAGGCCTATGTGAACTGGATTGTCTTTGAATACTTTTTCAAATTTTTCAACTATGGCAAGCAATTGTACTGGAATGTATTCAGTCCAAGAACCGTACGCAGGCGCAACTACTGGAGTGCCTACGGCCAGCGCTTCCAGTCCCGGCCTTTCAAAACCTCCTCCGCGCGACGGCAAAGCGAGAACGTCAACTTTTCTGTATAATTCGCCCAAACATGGGACGTCTAAGAACTCTTCTATTTCAATATGCGGAAACTGTTTTAGCAAGCTCAAAAAAGGATCTAAGAAGGACAGCCTTTTTATAATTAGGGTGAAGTTTATGCCTTCCTTAGACAGAATTTTTAAAGCTTCGGCTAAAATATCGGCGCCCTTTCTGTATCCTGAGTGTAGTAAAAAGAACAGTATGTTTAGGCCTTTGCCAGTAGGTATTTCTTTTTCACATTTATTAAAAAGTTCTTCGCGATAGGGGTGATTTACGACAAATACAGGTATTGTCGTGCCACTTGTGTAAAAAACAGATTGCGCAAATACTGATGGAACTACGACAAAATCAAATAATTGATTTAATAGCTGAATAGATATTCTACTAATTGCACTTGTATCTGCTACGTCAAATGCTCCTAGTATAATCTTTTTGTTGCACGACTTTATGTACTGCGTTGCTCTAGGTATTGCATAGAAAGCGGGGTGAAATATTGCTACGTCTACATCACACGGATATGACGATATTTTTTCTTCGTCAATTTCTTCGACGTAAAAGTCAAACATACGCAACATCTGTATATACTCTTTTCCAGCCATATGGAACGAGTTACCAGTTTTAGTTGCTGGATAGATGTAAGCAATTCTGATCACGAAGAGAAATATATACGAAATAAAAAGGTACTTTTCCCATATAAAGAAGAGTTGAGCTCTCCATTTTTATTTAAGCCAGATTGTGTTAACATGTTCAAGCCTAAAGAAATCGAACAGCAGAACTACACTACAATAGCGGCTGCGGCTACGCCGACTGGCGCTCAGTTCGGAATTGATTTTGCCTCAATGTTTAACTTCTTAATGCAGTTCATGTTCTTCATGATGTTCTTCCGCATAATGAACACGATGATTGAGAGCATTACTAGGACTGTAGGCGCTGCAGCCAGTATATAAGTCGGTAAGAAAATAGGGTAAACTAACTATTTTTTCTTTTGTCCTCTTTCTAGGAGCACAAGCCCTTTCGTTGTTCTCCTCTCTGTCCTGAAGAGCAAACGATCCGTCTTCTACTCTTTTCCCAGTTTTTTCTAGGGAGAAACTATTTAACACGGTGTTTTTTCTAGCATATGCGGCAAGTTTTTTACTACGGGAGAGACAATCTTGTTGTTATAGACGGCGAAGTTGAAGAGGATTTCTTCCCATACATCTACACTATAGGCGGTATTGTAAAATCAGTCGGCGTAAAATATGTGGAGAAAGCTGACTATACGCCGTATTTTTTTGAAAACGTCGGATATAGGCCTAAGAGCGGTAATGTGTATAGAGTATATGTGCTAAATCCATCTCTAGTGCCAAAAATTAGAGAAAAGGCCTTGAGAGAGGGGCTGGCTGTTGCGCAAAGCGTTATACCATATGGAGCCAGAATCAGTGCAGATCTAAACTACAGAGAGTGGAGTGTAGAACAGCTGTACGACATGTTTATGCAGAAAATAAATGAAAAGAGGAAGATACTAGCATTTGACGTAGAGGTTGTAGGAAAGAACGTGCTTATCGGCTACACATATGGCGATGAAGTAATGTACACAGACAACCCGGCGGATTTGTTTGCAGAAGATTTTGATTATATTGTTGGGTTTAATTCGCAAGAGTTTGACGTGAAGTATTTGGGCAAGTTTGCTCCAACTGAGTATGTTGTAGATACGCCTTGGGGTCTCAAGCCCCATATAGATCTGTTTACTATTGCTCAGAGCAGGGCCAAGACCGCGTTTGGAGTAGTTGAGAGTGGCATTTCTCTGTATGAAGTGGCAAGACAAATCGGCATACAAGTCGATATGAGATTAAAATTGCTTAGACACAAGCTGAGCCAGTTAACTACTGAGGAAATCAAGAAATATCTTGCAGAGGACATAAAAGTCACATACGAGTTGGCGCGCAAGTGGATTTCGGTGCTTGAGATGCTGTCTGTTATTACGAGCATATCTCCGCCGGCGATAGTGCAATTACTAGAAAAGGCAAGTACTGCAATGTTAGCAGAGATAATGTATCATAAAGAGCTTGAGAGTGCGGGCAAAGTCTTTACTGATAGAGAGAGACAGTGGGAGATATATGGAGGCGACAAGGTAAAAGCCAGCGCAGTTGGAATATACCAAAAGGTAGTTGAGCTTGACTTTAACGCTATGTATCCCACGACATACTACATATACAAAGTCGATCCTGAGGGAGTAAGAGAGTGCGCTGATGGCTTTCCAGTGAAACTTTCAGAAAGGGGGGAGATCAAAGTTTGTTTTGATGGAGGAGATGTATATGAAGTGTTGCGTAAATTGTATTTAGCGAGAGGGGTAAGTAAAAAATTAAAGCAACAGGGCTATCAAGAGGTTGACACGGCAGTAAAAATATTGGCAAATTCTGCCTTTGGCGGTTTCGGCAGAGTTACGGGTATGGGCATTGTTAACGAGATAATTGCAGGCTTTATATTCCAATTTACTGAAAAAATTTTCGGAGATCTGTGGAATTACAGCTCAAAGATTTCCAAACCAATCTATGGAGATACTGATTCAGTATACATTCAAGCCAATGATAGTGTTGTACAAGAGTTAAACGCTTTTGTTAAAAAATACGGAGACGCATATGAACTTAAGATAGAGGACGTGTGGGATAAGTTTGTACTTCTTCCAAGAAAAGATAGGGGTGTCGCTGAAAAGTCGTACATAAAAGTGAAGGGCAACAATGTAATTATAAAAGGGGGAAAGCTAAAGCCCCACTCTCTTTCACGCGGTTTGCGTTATGGCGGTTGGCATAGAATTATTAGCGAGACGCTAAACGGTAAAAATTTCATGCATCTAATTGAAGAGTTTGTAAAAAGTGCACCAATTGAAGAGCTATTCGTTGAAAAATCTAGCACTTTATACGACATTTTCCACAACTCAGAGGGAGAGAGAAAAGCCAGACTTGATCACATGAGCGACATACCAATTCTTGCCAATATTGCGTTAGATAACGGCGGAGCTGTTGTAGCAGAGCCGAACATGCTAAACGGCAGAACTATCTCTAGTAGGACGATTTTTGATGCTCTATTTATTCCAGTGGAGACCAGAGAAACAAAACAGTATATTCTGCTTAAAGATGAGCCCGTATTGAGTACAGTTTATGTCGACTATGACGGCAAAAGGGCAATAGTAAAAGTACACGCTAAACGAGTTGGAGAAATAGAGGTGAGAAGAGCGTGTATGAGATATCTCAGAGAACACAATGCAGTTCAGTCCATTTTGTCGCTGTTCAGCCAGCTAGTTTTATCATTTTCCTAAAATCGAAACAGCTGAAGCGGAACATGAAGAATAAGTATTTAAATACAATTTCTCCTGGCTAATGTGGAGAAAAAGAGAATTATAAAGCTCGGTAAAGTCGGGAATTTATTAATTTACTACAATCTGAGCTCTGGCTCTGTATATGTATATGAGGTGAAAGACGGAAAAGTTGTATGGATCGGCTCTTCAAAAAAGAAAAAAGTGGAAAGAAATGGAAGAACTGTATGCACGCTTAATTAAGTACTTACGCTCTCTCCAAGAGTTAAACAAGCAAATGGAGAGAGATTTAATGGAGATAGCCAAACACATAACTCTTTATGATATACTCACAGCTCTAAAACAACAAGCAGATGTTCATCCCCAGCTGAGAGACGGATGTTTTTTCGACATGTACACAGACGGTGAGCATATAGTAATTGTGGGCACAGATGTGAGAGTTATTGGCGGGAGAGTGATTGCGTGCGGACGCGACGTAACAGCAGGAGAAGTGGTGAGAGTGGTGGAAAAGCCTGGCGTTGTTGTTGTTTATCTAAAGCCCACTCAGCGGTAGGCTAGATGCAAGGCTAAGCTGATTAAAAAAAATCTAACTGCAACTATTAGATCACGTTAGGATTACGACTTTATCTATTTCTATTCTTATAGGCAATTTTTTGTTTAACAGCTCTTGGACAACTGAAATATTATTGGTGAGCACTACAATATTTCCTTCTCTGTCTACAAAATAGCTGAAACGGTATCTTTTAGCTAATTTTTCAATAAATGGAAGAGTTTCCACTCGAATTCAATGCTCTACTTTATAAATACTTTACTTAAGCTGAAAGCTCTAGTCCTTTTAAATCATTTGAAACAAATTAACTAACGCCACCATCCCTTGGGAGATCCAATTTTTAATCCCATATTAAAACTAGGGTAAACTCCAATAGCATTAAGGTTTTTATTTTAAATTATGGCGTTGAATTAATCATGGCAGAAGAGGAAAAAAAGAGACCGGTTTTAGTGGACGAAAAGCCGCTTCTAGATCTAGCTAGAGAAAAGTGTGAAGGCTGTGCTGATCCTCTCAGCGCCCTTCAAGAGTTGCGCAAAAGAATTTTAGAAGCTGGATTAAAGCCAATTCCGCATAAGGCTCCTTGTTTGGCCAATAACAAAGAATCTTACGGCTTGTTTGGATCTCTGCTGAAAGGGACGTGGGATAGGTACAGCGATATAGATTTTGCTGTCGTAATGCCTGAAAATTACTATCAGAAACTTGATGTATACACAAAGTTACTCGACAGAACTTTCTACAGAGTAAAAGTGCCGTACGGCGAAATTGTCTACGGCGATATTGCCAGAACAGACGTTTCGCTGTATTTTGTAAAAAGAGACAAGACCTTGCACTCATTTTACGTTGACGGCATATTGGCGTGTGAATTAAATGATTCTGATAAAGAGTACGTAAAACGACTAAAGAGCAAGTTGAGATCTGTCGGAGTATATGGAGAGTACGGCGGCGTGCCGGGAGTTGCAATAGAAACTGCAGTTTTACAAAACAGAAAAACAGGCGTACTGCTTCACGACATACTTCTATGGGATTATCTGCCTCTACCAACGCTAGAGGGTTATGTTGCCGGCAATGCTTTCGGCAGAACATTTTACATAAATCAGCTTATTGCGCACTATGAGGTATTCGGCATTGGAAAGACATCTTATGAGGAGTATCTCTCGGAAATTAGCAAAAGGAGAGGCTATACTGTTGAGTATGTAAAAATACGCGAGTATTTGCCCTCTTCTCTGGTCTATACAGCATACGTCAGATCGCTTTTTGAGTCAATTGGAATAGAGCGGGGGAGGTATTTGGGCAAGCTTGTAGGGGTTTTCGGCGCGTATACAAACGGCTATATATTTGGTCTAGCTCTGCCGAGAGTATACAGAGGGAAGCCTGCAAGAAATGAGGCTGTTGCCCCCGACAGAATAATTTTGCTGGGACCTGATATTTGCGCTGCCGGGCTTGAGGTAGATGGTATAAACTACGAAGACGGCCTGATTTGTGCTCCTCACAGAATGAGAACTGTAGATTTAGCGCCAATTGTTGTACAGCTATACAGACTTTACAAAACAGAGTTGGCAAGGCTCTTCGATACCTTATTGTTGTTTAGAACGTTTTAAACTAGTCTTTTTTCTCTTTCATGAGCCAAAAAGTAGAACTTTACATATACTTTCCGCCAATAGAGAGAGCTGTAGTAGATGAAATAGCCAAGAGCTATGAGGGCAGAGTTGATCAGAGAACTCTGTCAAAATTAAAAACAGTACTTGAATCGTTGCTAATAACGGGAATGCCTCAGAAGTATGCTGTTGGGATATGCAAAAAAGTCGAAGGCACAGTTAACAGCGAGTGTTTCAAAAATGCTTTAAAAATGTACTTAGAGGGGTTTGCTGAAAGGGCATTGAGCAGACTTCTGCCTATTGCTTCAAAAGGCTGAGACACTCAGTATACGTCATGGCTACACTAAAAGTTGAAAGCATCGATAAGTTGTTTATCATATTTACAAACAGATCAAACTGCTCTTTTGTTATATACCGTAACGCAAACGGAGCAATTTGATTTTTAAATGCTTCCATAAACAAGCTGGAGAGAATCAATGCTGAAATTGAAGCTTCAAATGGGAGGATTGGTATATCTCCAGTTATTGATTTTCCTCCTGCTGTAACTTCATAAGATACTACTCCGTACTGTCTGGGAACTCTCTTGAAGTCGAACTTAACAATCTCATGAGTAAAAGGCGGGATGCTAACTTCTTTACACTGTCTTTGTATGCCTATTCTAGCGCAGACATTTCCAGAAAAACCGTTTTGATCCGTACTAATTCTAACTTGCAGAGTTATTGGACGGCATACAACTATAAACTTAGGTCCTACAAGCTTTAATTCCATGTTTTTTATTAGCGCGTATAAATAAAAGAATGTATTTCGAGTCTCATTTCATGATCTGAAGAGCAGAGAGACTGGTCTCATCTTTTAATGCAGTGAAAACGAGAGAAGACATCAGAGCTTTTGATTAATCTGCATGAAAAATTCTGCAACACTTCTGCCAAATTCTTTAAGCCCGACCAGTTGTGGACATCAACTAAAATCTCTCTAAAAGAACTAACTGCAGGATCTCTTAGCGCGTATTCTTCGCAACCTTCACAGTTAATTTTCATAAAATCGGGCTCGATATTGTATGTCTCTAGAAGATCTGAGAGACTCATTCCCAAGACATCTCCGTCGTTTGCGAGTATAAATCTCGTTCCGTAAAAGCTCGTATCTGGCAGTTTGCGCGCAAAACCTCTCTTCGGCGTAATAGCAACGTTTATAGGCTCTACATTAGACAAGTTGTTCAACAATAAGTTTTCAACCATTATTGCGAAGAAAGACGGATCGGGCTCAACTGCAAAAACTTTCTTCGCTCCCTTTACGGCAAAAAGCATGGCAGTATTGCCAACATAAGCGCCGATATCTAGCACAACTCTTCCCTCGAGATCTAAAGCGTCAAACTCCCACGACGTACAAGTAGCAATTACAGCATGATCGACTAAAAGAAAGTAAATTCTTTTTCCCAGACAATCAACTATCGGCATAATTAGCTGGTTGAGATTAAGTTAAAAACGCTTTCAAGTAAAGAAGCTAAACAGGTTTGACGGCATCGCAGACCATGTTTACTCCTTCATCGTGAGTGCATGTAGATGTTAAGCCTATACTGGAGAGGAGCTCTACAAGCGCTTGTACGTCCCAAAACGTTTTATGTGTATTTTCGGGGTAGTCTTGATTTCCTCCTAGCCAGTAACTCAAAATCTCGAAACGAAACGCAAAGAAAGCTCTGTAACCCTCTTTAATGGCTTTTTCATAAATACGCGCTACGTCGGGAGTTCTGATATGCAAAACGCCACCTGGCTTGAGCTTTTTGGCCAAATTCTCGAGGACTTTTTTGATATTACGCCACGAGATATGTTCAAGCACATCTATAGCCAGCATTTTACTTACTGAGTTCTCTGACAACGGCAACTCTTCAGATTCAATATCCATTACGTAATCAATTCCGGGAAAAACGCGTATATCTACATTCAAACAGCCCTGTCTAATATCAGAACCGGCGCCTAGGTTAACGCATATATTATTTACGTCGAGCCAATTCCAGCCTGCCCGTTTGCCTCTTCAAAATCTGATGGGAGATCTGCTATGTAAATCCTCCCCGCCGTTACCGGGCATTTTAAAGCATAGTCTGCAAGACATTCAGCTTTAGAAGGCTTGTCGCGTCCGGCGCAACACGCATACCCCAATCCGAGATCTTGCGCGATTTTTTCGCAATCGCTTCTCGCTGAAACTATGCCAACGTGTGCGTGTCTGAGCATTAGTTCTATCGATTTTCGATTTATTATACCGCCAAACCCTTCTAGAGTTCCGTCTATGTCGAGAGCAATAGCGGAAACTCTCATGCTAATAGATGTGTTTCTAAATTAAAAGAATTCGAAAAGGGAGCACAGGCTGGAAAATTTAACTTTTCGGCGTAGCGCACTTTCAGTATAATTACAGATTTTTTTAAGTCGGCTCAATTTATTGTATACATGTTCAAGCTCAGGGAGGTTAAGAAACACAAAATTGCAGGATATATGATCAGAAAGGATGGAAATGTAGTTGTTTTTGCAAAAGAGACAACAGATAGAATTTTGAGCTCGCTCAAATTGAAAATTCACCATTTTGAAATTGAGCAGGACGAAATAGTATTAGTAAACTTAAATTCGCCGTGGGCGGGGAAAAAAGGGTTTGTCTGCTCCTCGCCAGTTGGAGGTTTTACCTGTAACCACTGTGCGTCGCCTGATAAAAACATAAGCAGAGCTGGAGAGTACGGAGTTCTTTATTCTGAAGACTTAAGCAAAACAGTACCTATAAAGATTTTAGACGGCAGGCCGTTTAAGCCTCAAAACTTGCTGGAAAAGCTAGTTAGTTTTTTCAAAGAGCTTTTTGGCGGTGAGGGGGTGTATAACAGTTACGACTATGCTGAAGTTGAAAAAAAGATTGACGTAGAGGGGAAAAAAGTCGGAGTTATATTCGCGGGTACTGCTTCGGGCAAATATGCTGTTGCTTATGATTTATCGCTGGCAACAAATAGAGCTGACGTCGAATCTATAGAGAAATACTTGGATAAAACGCTATATGCTCATGTGGTGCACATAGAGAAAGATTTTATAGGATATGCGACACGCGCCTATAAAGTAGTAGGCACCGGCGTTGCATACATTAATGCTTACGACTACCTCTATAAGTTCAAGCCTGTTTACTATCTTCAAGCAGAGCCTACTAAGATATGCGATATAAGAGGTCGCGGGTGTAAAACTGTTCAGGAAAGCGCAAGGCCCGGCTACTCTGGCTCTGTGCTTTTTGTTAGAGATTAAAAGTTAGGCGTTTTTTCTAGGAGATAGGTTTAAAAACTGCTATTTTTTCTAGTAAGTGGTCGTATTTTCGCGAGACGGCAGACAGATTGTATTCAGAGATTACCAAGAAAAGGCAGTAGAGACGTTAGCAGAGGGTTTTAAGAACAAAAAATTTCTAGTTCTAAACGACGCGCCGGGCTCCGGCAAGACTATAGTGGCGCTTGAGACGCTCTCGAGACTCATAGACAAAGACAGCACTGTTATTGTTCTAGTGCCGTATCTCTATGCAATGAGATCTTGGCTATCTTTTTTCGCAATAGGCGAAGACGGCATTGAGCTGAGACCTGAGCCCTTTTACGCCAAAGATCACTTCAAGTGTCTACTAGACGGGAGTAAGAAGGCTACAGACAGACATATTCCGTGCAATCTAAAGAAGTCTATACTTGACAGAATGGCCAAGTGTCCGTTTTATGCTCCGCCGATTTCATCTCCGCCTGAGGGATCTGTAGTTTTGGGCAAATACAGAACTCTAATGGGACGGGAATTGAAAGTATACGTAAGAAAAGAGGCTGCTGGCAGAGACAGAGAAATGTGCGACTACTACGCCCAGTTTGATAAATTCCTCGAAGGAGCTGGAGCAAGAGTAATAGTGATGACCTACAGCAAATTTCTTATTATGTTTGTCTCCGGCTTGTTGCCCCATTTCGACTGGCTCGTCTTAGACGAGATTGAAGAGGTTTTCAACTCCTTCTATCCCTCGCTTGAGTTTGACTCGACAATTTTCGCTGAAATATTCAAATATGTCGACAGGCCAGATAAAGAGCTCGTAGAGCAAGTAGTTGCGTGTAAAAGAGATGTCGATGCTGGAAGACCTCTCAGCACTGAGTGTCTGCAAATACTGAAGAGAATTGTAGAGGAGGGAGAAGAGCCGACGCCTGTTTTCCGTTTTAATTCACAGCTTAGAACAATTGTCGAAAAGGGCAGATTTATGGTAATAGCAGACGCCTTCAGTGAAATTATGAACTGGATAGATAAGCTGAACGTAAAAGTGTTGGGACTGACCGGAACGCCTTTGGATCAAGACAAGTTCAGACAGCTGATCAGAGCGGAAGATATCTACTCGTTCAATACTAAGATGCCAGGCAAATTCCTACTTATAGATGATCCGAGATTGCCTAAAGGTAAAGTCAGCGGAATATGGTTTAAGCACGAGCACATTTATCGCGATAGAGTCAATGAGGTGTGCGATATATTCATACAAGCATATGAGTACAGCATGAAGCTCGATATACCAATTTTCATACCTATTATCTCTTACAGACATGCTAAAGCGTGCAGGTTTAGGGATTTCGGCATAGAGATAGACGACGGCACGCACATAGATCGCTTTCTCTCTGGAGAGAGGAGAGTGCTGGCGACAACTAGAGCGACTAGAGGTGTCCACTTCCCGTTTCCAGCAACACTAGTGTTGCTGTTGAAATATCCGCGACCTGATATAGAGTCGCTGAGACACAAATTCTTCTCTAAGACGCGCTTGCGTTACGTGACAGACTTAGAGGCTGAGTCTACGTTTATACAAATTTTGGGCAGAGGCGTCTCTAGAGAGAGTTCTATAGTAGTTGTAGTAAGCCCAGACAAAGACGTGCACGATTATATGATATCGAAGAAGGGCAAAGTATTTGATTTGGAAGTTCTCAGTCTTGAAAAGGCTAAAGAAGTAATAGAGTCAAACAAGATAAGCGCGATCTCTCGCTGATTATTTCAAATCTTTAGTGCGGGAGAACAGAGATCGGGAGAACAGCTTCTGAACAGGAACTGCTAATATCGTAGGGGAAGAACTGTTTATTTAACAACTGTTCAGATTACTCTCATGAGTAACGGACACCTTGTGGATGAGAAGCTGTACAGGATATTGAAGACGCTGGAACAGATAAGAAATACTTTTAGTGCCGGCGCTTTAGCCGGTGGGAGCACTCCGAGCGGAAATATTACAGTAGCTATAAGAGAAGATGCTTTAGGCTTGGCGAGAGATTTATCTCTGCAACAGATTAGAGATGCGCTGTCTAAATTTAAGTTTGATCAAAACGGAAACTTACTAGTATCTGCAGGCTCTACAGTTCCTGTACAGATAGCTGAAGATTATACAGGCTTAGCAAAAGATACTACTTTGCAATCTATCCTATCAAAACTAGACGTCAACCTATCCACAAGAGCATCTGAAACAACACTACAGCAAATTAGAGACAGACTGCCTTCCTCATTAACTACAGCGGGCAATTTCAAGATTGCCATTTCAGAAGATAGTATTGGACTTGCTAGAGATTCCACTCTGCAGTCTATTTTGTCAAAGCTTGGAGCTGGCTTGCCATCATCACTAACCACAGCTGGAA
>WUQU01000005.1 GCA_009889605.1 Candidatus Bathyarchaeota archaeon
AATTTATAATAGGCAGTTAAGAGAAATTTGTCAATACTCTATCGCGTAAAAATGAAAAGTATGATACAATATATTTCAGAAAATATATTTCAAGAGGTGAGAACATGGAGAACAAGGATAACGAAAAAGATATAATCCTAAGCCCTGAAGAAGGGTCAAAGTATCTCCAAATTCATTTATAAACTAGGTATAGAAAACGAAGACAAAAACGGTTGCCCGGTGGCAAGGTGGGGAGACAGTGGCGTATTCGTAAAAGCGACTTAGACCGTTTCCTTGCGGGAAATGTAAACTCTTTTTGACTAAAACTATATTTGACCAAGAAGAAAAACTACGAAACTTTAGTGTTGTGGTATACGTATAACATAGTTAAAATGACAAGAGAAAGTCGCGGATATACCCCCGACCTGAGAGAGAGAATTGGGTAGTCTCAGGTGCTGGGGTTTTTCCTTTTTCTAGAGGGAAAGAGACAAGAGAGAAAAAGAAAGAAAAGGAGGTAAAAAAAAAGTACAAAAACAAACAAAATAGGAGGTGAAATAAAAATGATTGAACAAGGAGGGGGACAGAGACCCTATTCTGTCCCCTTAAACAAAAAAGAGAACCCCAGGCCCCTAACAATTGTACCCCTCTCTGAACATACGCGTCAAGTTTGTCAGCAATACCTTTTGCGGGGATGGAAGCCCATCCCCGTTCCTTTGGGAACCAAAGCCCCTATTATCCCAAATTGGACACACTTATACCTAACCCCCGAAGATTTACCTAAGCATTTCAACAATCGCGAAAACGTGGGAATTCTTTTGGGTGAACCATCGGGATGGCTAGTCGATGTTGACCTTGACGCTCCCAAAGCCTTGCTAGCGGGGGAATACTTTCTTCCGCCTACAAACGCTGTGTTTGGAAGAAAATCTAAACCAAAAAGCCATCACTTATATATCTGCAAAAACGCAAAAACCTTACGTTTTGAGTTTGAAGGAACTATTGCTGAAATACGCTCCACGGGAACCCAAACAATCTTCCCCCCTTCAGTTCACCCATCTGGGGAGGTTATTGAATGGTACAAAGAGGGTGAACCCCAAGTTATCGACTTTGTTACCCTCAAGCGTTGTGTAGCAAAACTTGCAAGTTGCGTGCTCCTTGCACAGCACTACCCCCCTCAAGGAGTTAGGCAGTTTGCGTCAATGGCATTAAGTGGGTGGCTTTTGCGCGCCGGGTGGAGCAAAGAAGAAGTTGAGAATTTTCTCGAAGCACTTTGCGCTTTATCAGGAGATGAAGAAACAAGACAACGCATAGCGCAAATACGCAATACAGAGCAAAAAATTGAGAGTGACTTACCTGCAACGGGGTTCCCCCGACTCAAAGAGTACTACCCAGAAGAAGTGTTGCAAAGGGTAAAAGAATGGCTTGAATTAAAAACAGCCCGACAAGAACCCCCAAAATTCTTAGTACTCGATAAGTTTTACCCACGCCCCTTTACTCAAGTACTTACAACAAAATACCGTTTCTGGTGGCCCGGAGGCAAAGAACCACTTTTCTTTTACGACCCAAGGAGTGGAATATGGCGGAGCAGGGGGGAGGACTTAATCGCTTTTGAATTACGCACTGTCGTAGAGCAGTTGCCCGACGTGCAAAAAAAAAGAAATGTCATCGAAGAAATCATAGCTGACGTAAAAGAGTGCTCTTGGAAGGGGAAACCACTCCCTGAACCCCCTGCACATCTTATCCCCTGCACAAATGGCGTTTTTGACCTAGAAACGGGGACACTACGCCCTTTCAAAGAAGATGATTACTTTACAAGCAAACTTCCCTGGAATTATAACCATGACGCAAAAAGCAAACTCCTTATCCCACTCTTAGAGAGTTTTCTTCCTCATGAAGAGA
>WUQU01000006.1 GCA_009889605.1 Candidatus Bathyarchaeota archaeon
AACTATAATAATCGCTGCGCAATGGGGTGTTGGAGGTGCGATGTTGATCTTTTCTGCAGCTTTGAAGGATATCCCTTCTGAGTTATACGAAGCTGCACGAATTGATGGAGCGTCAAAATTCACTATGTTCACGAAGATAACACTGCCACTCATAACGCCAACGATATTCTATTACCTTGTGACGTCAACTATCGGAAATATGCAAATATTCGATTTACCAATGTTGTTAACTGGCGGTGGACCAGCGAATGCTTCAATGTCGCTTGGTATGTATATCTACAACCAGGCGTTCAAGTACACTAACATGGGATACGCATCAGCACTATCATGGATACTCTTTGGATTCATAATCATGCTTACGTTACTCTATTTTGGATTTTCGAAAAAATGGGTATTTTATATAGGAAAGAACTAAGAGGTGACAGCAATGAGAAGAGGGATAATGAATATATCAATTGCATACATTGGCATTTTCTTAATATCGATTATTTACATATTGCCATTTTTGTGGACGATAGGAACAGCTTTGAAGCCTGATAGTGAGATGTTAGACTTTCCTCCAAGCTTTTTCCCGGACGAACCAACATTTGAAAACTTTCCAAAAGCCTTGCAGAAATTCCCATTCGGAAGATATTTTATGAATTCTCTCATTATAACCATTGGAAATGTCATAGGTGTTGTATTTAGTGCTCCTCTGGTTGCTTATGGATTTAGTAAAATAAAGTGGCCGGGACGAGATGTCTTGTTTTTTGTAATGTTGAGTACTGTCATGATTCCAGGAGCAGTAACTATGGTGCCAACCTTCTTGATATTCAAAAATTTAGGATGGTTAAATACGTTTCTTCCACTGATTGTTCCAGCTTTTCTCGGAGGAGGTGCAATGAACGTATTTCTTATCAAGCAGTTCTTTGAAACTATACCTCAGGAAATGTTAGAAGCAGCCAGAATTGACGGTGCGGGGGATTGGATGATATTCAGAAAAATCATGTTGCCACTTGCAAAACCGGTGTTGGCTCTGGTTTCACTATTCACTTTTATAGGCAGTTGGAACAATTATACAGGTCCGCTGATCTACATTACGAGTGAAGAGAAGTATCCACTAGCACTTGGAATGCCTATGTTCATGAACAGATACGGCACTTACTGGAATCAAGCCATGGCTGCAGCGATACTTACTTTCTTACCTACTGTGATTTTCTTCCTCTTTGCGCAGAAGTATTTAATCGAGGGTATAAAACTCTCAGGAATCAAAGGGTAGTTCTTCGAGTAAAGGAGTGATAAAGTTGGATCCGAAGTATAGAGAGATTGAAAAGTACATAGAACAACTGATTTTAACCGGAAAGATATTACCTGGTGATAAATTGCCTTCAGAAAATTCACTGGCTAAGAAATTTAACACGACAAGAATGACTGTAAGAAAGGCATTTGATGAATTGGAGAGTATAGGATTGATAACAAAGGTGCAAGGCGTTGGAACATTTGTTTCTGAAATAAACGTTTTTGCACATAAGCGTGTAGGACT
>WUQU01000007.1 GCA_009889605.1 Candidatus Bathyarchaeota archaeon
AAGGGTCACGAATTCTATAATCGGGACAGGACCTCGTGCGAATATCATCGGTGGCGAATACATCGCGCTATAAAAAATAGAAGCCGAAGAAATAGGTTCAGACTTTGGCGTTAATACATATCTGGAAGTTGGTGTAAACCCTTACATTCGCGAAGAACTGAAATTACTAAATGTCCAAATAGAAACAGATAAGACAAGCTTACAAAAGTTAATCAATATCGTAAAGCAATACAAGGAAATGAAAGAAAAAGGAGTGACTATACCTCCGGATAAAGAAGAACAGTTCTCTAAAGTAACAAGAACACTCATTAACCTTCGGGAACAACTCGAGAGAAATTTAAAAAGAAAGCAAGAACTTGAAGAGAAACTGTCCGTTATGCGTTATCAATGCTCAGTCGTAGCAAGAAAAGTATTATATCCTGGTGTTGAAGTCTTTATGCATGATGCAAGGTACATGACGGACAGACCATTGCCAAAGGTAGTTCTTAAATACGAAGACGGAAAGATAATTGCCGGAGGATATGGGGGGTAAAACCTCAACTCTCTTGGCTTTCTAAATTTTAAAAAATAGGAGGGTTAAGATGCAGTTCAAGATTATACCTCATTTTCGCTCAATGATCTGGGGTAACAGTGATATAAACGTTATCTTCGAGCTTGAAAATGAAATGCCAATAGGTGAAATTTGGCTTCTTTCAGGACACCCATTATATGAAACAAAGCTTGAGAATGGGATTTCCTTAAACGAATTTGGGCGTTCAATATACGACAGTAAATATGAGAGATTCCCAATACTGATAAAACTCGTATCAACAAAGCAGTGGCTAAGTGTGCAAGTTCATCCAGACAACGATTACGCAAACTCTTTCGAGAAAGAACCTTGGGGAAAAAGCGAAGCCTGGTATTTTCTTACAGACGGTGAATTTGCAATTTGCGAAGATGTTGACAAGATGAAAGAGTACATAAATAATGGCAAAATGGATAAATTAAACGAAGTTATGACTTTTGTAAAGGT
>WUQU01000008.1 GCA_009889605.1 Candidatus Bathyarchaeota archaeon
AAAGCTGAGGACGTTTTTATAATCCCAAAGATTCTTGAAAAACACTTTCCTAAACATCCTAAGGTTACCTTCGCAATACAAGCTGCGTTTTTAGAGTTGTTCTGTAAAAAATATAAGATTGAACTAGAAAAGCTGCTTGGGGGTTTGCATTCTCCAAAAAATGAGATTTGTGGAGAGCTACTGTACCCTGAATATTTTGGTGATATCTTCTACGTCAGATATGTGCCAGAAATAGAAGCGCACATAAATCACACTTTTGTCCTCGTGAAATATCCACACAACGAGATGGATCATATCCTGAGTGCACTTTCAACGAACTATAAGAACTTGGAGGTGATCTCTTGGACAGAACTTTTGTGATACTTAAACCAAACGCAGTAAGAAGAGGATTAATAGGCGAGATATTGAAAAGATTTGAACAGCGTGGAATCAAAATAGTTGGTCTAAAATTCTTATGGATGACAAAAGAGCAATGTGAAAAGCTTTACGAACCTCATTTTGGAAAACCGTTTTATGACGAATTGGTGAGTTTCATGATGGGAGGTCCAGTGGTAGCTATCGTTCTTGAAGCACCGCGTGTTATAGAGATGGTGCGTCACATTGTGGGTGCGACTGACCCTCTAAAAGCCGAAGCCGGAACGATCAGGGGTGAATTTGCTCTAACTGTGACAAAGAATCTCATTCACGCAAGTGATTCTTTAGAAAATGCTCAAAGAGAAATGTCCATATTCTTTGCAGAGGACGAAATTATCAATTACAATCTCGATATACAAGATGATATTTAAACATATAAGAAAAAACCTGGGGAGCAACCCCAGATTTCTTCTTTGTATTACTCCTATGCCTCTTTCGGTTTTAACACTCTGATTAAAACCTCATAACCAATGAAGAAAACGATAAGTGCAGAAACACGCCCAGCTATAGGATTATCGAATAACCCAGCTATGAGGTACCCAATCGCAGAAACAATCATGGCAAAAACAGCATATGGGATTTGAGTTGCTACGTGCTCAAGGTGTGGACAAGAAGCACCTGTTGAGGAAAGGATTGTCGTATCGGAAATAGGTGAACAGTGGTCACCAAATATAGCTCCTCCTACC
>WUQU01000009.1 GCA_009889605.1 Candidatus Bathyarchaeota archaeon
AAGTCCCGCCGAGCACGCCAGGATGCCTCTTATTTCTGCAATTCAGATGTTCAACATAAATTTATCTTAGAGGGGGAATATGTCATGAGCTATAGTCTTCAGGTTGTGAAGGAAAGGGTTTTTGAAAAGGACATAGATGCTATATTGATTCTTAATGTCGAAAGTTCCAATGCTGTAACAACAAGATATCTATCAGGATTCACGGGGAGCTTTTCTGCGCTTCTAATTACACCCAAGAGGCATATCATAGTTACCGATTCAAGATATTGGACCCAAGTGAAGCAAGAGAGTACATTTGAATTGGTAAAATACATCCCACCGAAGAGTTTTCTTGATACTGTTTGTGAACTGGTATCCAACATGGAACTAAGGAAATTAGCTATAGAGAAGGATAGAATCTCAGTAACTCATTTTGAATCACTGAAGGAAAAGCTTCCAAACTGCGAATTCGAAGATATTTCGAGCCTTTTATTGGAAATTAGGTCAATAAAGACAGAAGAAGAGGTAAAGCTTGTAAAGTCGGCCGTTGAAATTGCCCAAGAAGCATTTAAGAAGATGCTTGAAATTGCTAAGGCTGGCATGAAGGAGAAAGAGCTTGCTGCCTACATGGAGTATCAAATTAAGCTCTTAGGGGCAGATGATGTAGCTTTTGATACGATAATAGCATCTGGTTACAGAGGAGCATTGCCACATGGTAAGGCATCTGAAAAAGAAATTGCTAAAGGTGAACCAATCGTAGTTGATTGGGGAGCAAGATATAGGGGATATAACAGTGATTTGACAAGAGTCTTCTGCATTGGAGAACCAAACGATAGAGTTAAGGAAGTATATAAGATAGTTTACGATGCGCAACAAAAAGCACTTGAGTCGATTAAAGCAGGGATCACGGGTAAAGAAGTTGACAGCATCGCAAGGAATCATATTTCTGAATGTGGTTACGGAGAATACTTCGGGCATGGGCTTGGACACGGGCTCGGATTGGAAGTACATGAAAACCCAGGACTTAGCTATAGATGGGATAAACCACTTATAGATGGACAGATAGTAACAGTTGAACCAGGAATCTATTTGGAAGGGGAATTTGGTATAAGAATTGAAGAAGACGTTGTCGTTAGAGAAAATGGCTGCGAGAT
>WUQU01000010.1 GCA_009889605.1 Candidatus Bathyarchaeota archaeon
AGATCCCGAAACAAGTTCGGGATGACGATAGGGCGGACGCTTCGTTACGGGCTTCGCCCTACTCAGCGTCCGATTTATTCCCTAAGCAAGTTCGGGATGACTGTCAAAAATTACATCTCCTACTTAATCAATTGCATCTTTCGAGTTATTGTCTTTCCATTTGCTTGAAGAACGGAGATGTAAATTCCACTTGCCAACCTACTTCCATCAAATTCAACTTCATAAATTCCTGCCGACTTATAATCATCAACAAGTGTTTTAACTAACTGACCTGTTATATCATAAATTCTAAGTTTAACATTTCCATCATCTGGTAATTCATATCTTATAGTAGTTGATGGATTGAATGGGTTGGGGAAGTTCTTCACATCGTAAACTTGTGGTTTTTGACCAACAAATACTTTCAATTCAGATGAGTAAGAGAATGAACCATTAATATCAATTTGTTTTAATCTATAGAAGTAATTTCCAAAGTTGGCTGAATTATCAACAAATTGATAATATTTTGGTGAATTAGAATTACCAGCACCTTTAACAAAACCAATTGTTTGCCAAGCAGATGGCCGATTAGTCTCTTTATTCATCTCGGCTCTTTGAACTTCCCAGCCATAGTTCTGCATTTCTGTTGAAGTTGTCCAATTTAACTCAACAGTTTTATTTACAACTTTTGCAACAAAAGATGTTAACTCAACTGGCAGAACGGCATCAACGGCATCGGCTGCTGGATTTGTGCCTGTTGCCGTACTATTGTATACAAAAAAATTAGTTAAAGTTTTAGGAGTTGAACCATTCGGTGGATTAGTATTTGGTACTCTTGCCCACATATGGTTACCCGAGGAGTCATTATTCCACATTACTATACCCAGCTTATTTCCTGCACCGGGAGTAAAACCACCAAGAGCAGACCAAGGCACTCTTAATCTTACTTCACCGCCACCATCTGCAAATACTACCTGCGAAGAGGTATCATTATCTCCATCTGTTCTGCTTATCCAAACCCAACT
>WUQU01000011.1 GCA_009889605.1 Candidatus Bathyarchaeota archaeon
CTGTTGTAATTACATCGAATTTATGTTTATCGCATATTTTTAAAGCCTCTTCAACGCTCTCAGCTTCCATTGGTTGGCATTCGTACATAGTGGAAATCATTCGAACTAAAAGGTTTCTGACATGCTTTTCATCATCAACCACCAATACATCTATCATATATCTTCGCCTCCTTCTTTGGAAATTATACCACAATTTTCTTAACATGCATATTTTAATGGTAGAATTAAGTATCTTATTGTTTGGAGGTGGTAAAGGTGGCTAAAGGGTTTGGTTACAGAAAGTTACTTGTCCTTCTGAGCACTTTGCTGTTGCTTCTGAGCTCTGTGGTTGCACTTTCTGACGTACTTACTCAGTATAAAGGCGGTTGGGCGGACAAAGTGCTCTATATGATCATGATCGATAGGTTCAATGATGGTGATCCGTCAAACAACAACCAAGCCAATGTTGAGTACGATCCAAGGGATGGGGCAAAATACAGCTGTGGAGATTTGAAAGGTATAACCGATAAAATAACATACATAAGAGGTATGGGCATAGACGGTATATGGATAACTCCACCTGTTGCCAACCAGTGGTGGGATCCGTGGGTCAATTACGGTGGTTACCACGGCTACTGGGCGAGGGATTTTAAAAAGGTGGACGAACATTTTGGAACACTTGCAGATTACAAAGCACTTGCTGATGCGCTGCATAACAACGGTATGAAGTTGATACAAGACATTGTGGTCAACCATGTTGGAAATTACTTTAGATTCAGAAATGGAAAGTTTGAGCTCAATACTGGTAGCATACCAACATCAGCTCCTACTCAGTATCCGTTTAACTTGAACAACTACAATGACCCGGCGCAAAAAGAAAAGGCTATATACCACTGGACACCGGATATCACAAATTACTCTGATCCGAACCAAAAGCTCAATTATCAGATGAGCGGACTGGATGATCTGAATACTGAAAATCCGGAAGTTGTTGAGGCTTTGATAGACGCTTACTCTTACTGGATCAAAGAAGTTGGTGTCGACGGGTTCAGGGTAGATACAGCGATGTACGTTCCAAAGGAGTTCTTCGACAAGTTCTTCAAAGGTGAAAAAGGAATTTTCTCGCTTAGAAAAGATTTCATAGCATTTGGCGAGACGTGGCTTTCCGGGAAGCCTCTGGAATATACATCGGATATGGAGATAGCATCGTATTTTGATCACGGCTTCAATTCCATGCTCGATTTCACGCTCATGGAAGAGATAAGGAGGGTTATAAAAGGCGGTCAGCCAACAGAATTTTTGGCGTACCGTATGAAAGTGAGAAATGAAATACTTAAGAAAGGTTTACTTGTTACGTTCATC
>WUQU01000012.1 GCA_009889605.1 Candidatus Bathyarchaeota archaeon
AACATCCTTTTCATTCATATCAGTTGAAAGTATTAAATAGTTTTTCTTTCTAACATTTTGACCGTAATATGCACAGTCAGAAGGCGCATGCACAATATGGATTGAATTTTTAATAGGGGCAAGAACCCAGCGTGCCCCATAATAAGAACAAGCACGCTGGGACATCAACCCCGGAACTGTTGGCTTTGAACACTGAGGAATTCCACTTTGAACAATGTGCCCACGTCTCTGCTCCAAAACAGGCTCTATAGCCATTTTTTTACTCACCACTTTTCTTCTGAAATCTACTGGTGAAGCTTATCATGTGGATAAGAGTAGTCCAAAATAGTGTTCACAATTAAATCTAAAAGCCATATACTCCCTTTATACCCTGTTATTCCATATCTAAAATATCCGATCCTGTCATATACAGGGAAGCCAATCCTAACCACGGGGCACTTTACAGATTTTGCTACTTCAACTGCTTTAGAATTCCCAAGAATGACTTCTACGCCTGCTTCTTTTGCTAAGTACTCAAACTCATAAAGATCACTGTCAACAAGTATTTCGCCTTCAATGTTATACTCATCAAAGATCTTCTTTATCTCATCAGCAAAGGTAGGAGAAGGTGTTGCTGTCTCTACAACCTTTACATCCATTCCGAGTTCACACAAAAATCTTGTTACAGCTACTACAATATCCGGGTCACCAAACACTGCAGCTTTTCTCATCATTGTGTACTGACAGGTATCCGCCATAGCATCCAAAAGAAGACCTCTTTCAATTTTGAGCTCTTCTGGAATTTCTCTTTCGTAGACATCAGCAATTGCTTTTATAAAACTATCTGTGTTTTCAACTCCAACCGGGAACGGACCAATAATGCTTTTTACCCCAAACTCACTTTTCAAATACTCTGCACCAGAACCACCCGCATGAGGACAGAGCGCAACTACTGCTTTACCGTTTGCACAGTTTTCAAGCTCTTGCCACGGTGTACCACCCTCTGGATAGAGTGGTTTTGGAGGCATCAGCGGTGAGTTCAGAGTTTTTGAAATGTCAAACAAAATGGTATAATCTATACCCATCAAATCTAACAGATGCTTTACCTGATCAATATCTCCAGGATTAATCATCCCTGGAATGACGTAGAGTTTCTGATTTGGCTCTTTTGATTTTGCAAAGTATTTGACGTATGAGACTGCTGCTGTATCGTATCCCTTGATATGTGTTCCTGCATAGCTTGGTGTATGAATGGGTACAACAAACACATCTTGTGCAACATCTTCACCAAGTTCTTCTCTCACCTTTTTATATGCTTCTTTTATAAAGGCTTCTATATCATCCCCTATAGTTTCACTTGAACAGGTGGTAACAACACCTATTACTTTCGGTCGGTATCTGAATATAAGGTTTCTTATTCCTTCTATGAGATTTCTTCTTCCACCAAACACTGCAGCATCCTCATGAAAAGAGGTTACCGCAATGTTCACAGGCTCTTTAAAGTGCCTGTTGAACTGGTATCGAACATATGTGCAGCAACCCTGTGAACCCTGGACAAGCGGCACTGCCTTGTCAATACCCAAGGTTGCCCACATTGCACCTATCGGTTGACACATCTTAGGCGGATTTATGGTAACATGTCTGTTTGCTTTTGAAATCAGCGGATCACTAAGTTTTGTTGCCATTGCGAAATCCACCTCTTTTCAATAAATTTCCAAACTGGAGCATATAGCGATTTGTAAAGAT
>WUQU01000013.1 GCA_009889605.1 Candidatus Bathyarchaeota archaeon
AAAGTCGACTTCTCTATATGTAGTTCTCTGATTATTTTTCAATATGGTTCTTTTTTGTAGAATCTTTTAAGCATGAACTGGTATTTTAGATGAGCTTCGGCTCTTACAATATCGTAAGTATCATTAATAACCTTTAGCCATTTCTCGTCTTCGCCATATTCTTTGTCAAATTGCAAGACTGCGTTTTCGACTGGATTTGAATAATAGCCTTGGTTTGTCAGTGTGCTAAAATATGTTTTTCTTGTCATATTCATGTCTTCCTTAGCTTGTTCAATCTTTTCTTTGATTTCTTTGTAATTGTAAAGATAATACTTGGCACGTTTAGCTATTTCCTTTTGGCATTTCAGCATTTAGCAAGCCTCCTCAATCTTAGGTTCAATGCGCACCTCAACATATTCATCCTTGCCTCTAATACGTTGTATTGTGAGAAAGCATATCTGTCTGTCATTTTCATAAGCTATTTCCTGCATTCCATCCAAGACGCTTTTAGCGATGTTATCAATGTCAGAAAAGACATTGTTTTTGACATACACATCTATGTAAACTGCCAATTCGCAAGTTAGAGGCTGTTTAAAAGTCTGCTTTGCACACCAGCCGACTAATTGCTCATAGTGTTTTGTGGTCAACCAAACTGTGCAAAATTGCACAAGTTTGGCGGCTGGGGTATTTATAGTCCGCCAATCAAGGCTTTCCCAGCCCCAGCAGGCGGTATTTGGGAAAGCCTTGAGCCCCTGCCCCAAGAAACAAAAACTCACACCTGTTGACTGCTTCCCGCCCTCAAAGGACAAGGCTTTCTGCAACGTTTTTTGTAAATTAAATTGTTATTTGTCTCCTTATGCTTTTTTAATTTACACTATGCCTTGAACAACATCAATATAAGCAAAACATTCCCTGTATTGCGAAAACTGCACGACAAAATAATTTGAATATTTCCCAACTATTTTGCCTGTTTTTTTATATTTGTAATTTTCTTTCTCTTTTTTGTTAAGCTGTCCAATAGCAGATGAGTCATATACCCCAGTAGTGAATCCGGGTGGTCTACATCAGGCAGGAGTGCTGATATACCTGCTACCGCTACTGGCAGAGATAGAAGGTTTCTGTGGCAAGAATTTCTATACTGCCTGCTGCTGTAAGAGCAAAGACTAAATGGGTATAACCTCTCATGTTTTGTCCTTACCCCGACCTCTGTTAAAACTACTGGGTTCTTTTCTGTCTGGCATAATATAGCATAAAAGCACTTAGTGTATAACCATCGCTTATTTCATTGTTCCTGAACTTTTGTGTTAATTCATCTTCGGTGAGGAACACAACTTTTTTAATTCCTTCAAAATCACTGAGACTAAGTTTATGTGTGGAGTCTATTTTTGCCTCTACAACATCAATTGCGTTTTCAATAATACCCGAATCTGGTTCAATGCGACCTATTACTTTTCCAGACCTGATATCACAGTTTATCTCCTCTTTAATTTCTCTCGCAGCTGCCTGCAGTGCCGTCTCCCCAGGTTTCTTGAATCCTCTTATAAACTCTAACCTCTTCCCACCAACAAATGGTCTTTCAATTTCCACTAACACGTACCTGTTATTATATTTTGCTATTACAACCACACCGCCAAGTTTGTTGTGCAAACTGAGGTATGTCCCATTTTGACCATTAGCAAATTCTATACCGTTTACAAACACATCGTAATATGGGTTACTAAATATTTTATTCTTGCAGTAAATTTTCATTTTTCTTCCTCCTTTTCAGTGTTTATGTTTTTAAATCCTCCATGAAAGCACTGTATACTATCCTGTCAGTTTCGGTTAGACCCTGCATTCCAACAACGCACCTGTCCCAGAAATCTTTTACGTTCATCACTATCCCCCTTTCACAATACCCTTGAAACCGGTTTATTTTGCCCTACATTGAACGATTTTTGCCCAGGACATATAAGAATATTACCCAATATTTGCAATGCAATTTTATGCCTTTATTTTTTGCTTTGCAATTTTGTAGTTATCTGCTTTCCTTGATTCTGCTGCGTTTCTGGCTTTATATTGCCTTCATGTTCGCAATGCATTTCTGTGGGCTTAATTTTTGCATTGCATCTTGTAACAAGACAAGCCAAATTTTCTTGCCCTGCAACTCTAAAAAAAAAGGACAGGTATAAAACCTGTCCTGTGTCTGGTGGCAGCAGCAGACTACCTCAATATCCTCTGTATCGTTCCAAAAATCCTTTTCTTCTCCAGGTCTATGCTCTGTATCTGCACTACCACCTTCGTGCCAATAGTTGGAATCTCTCTTGCGTTCATATACGGTGGGCACAGGCACTGTTTCCCATCCTCAAGCTTTACCAGAAAACCAAACGGTGCTATTGCGTCAATCTCACATACCAGTACCTGTCCCACCTGCACAGTCGGTGGTGTGTCCCACGGATTCGGATATGCCTGCTTTACACTTATCTTCGGTGGATTCGTCGATATCACCTTCGCCTTGACTCTGTCTGCTATCTTGAAATATCTCCTCAAATCGTTGGTGTAATTCCACATCATCTCTTCTACTGGAAGGGCAAATTCAATGCCATACACTTCCACAAACGCATTTCTCGGTGTTATCCCTACTATCCTCCCATGCACAATGTCTCCTTCCTTTACATTCTGCCACTTTTGTCTTTGCTTCTCCATCGCCTTTTTCCTTGACACGTAATACCTGCCATCCTCCTGCCTGACCACTACAAACTCTATCATTGCACCCAGCAGTGCATCCGCTTTGTTCTTCACATGCTCCTGTACCCCGAGCTCCGCTTCATCACAGTATAGCTTCATTCCCTTCCATCTCACAACCGCGTACCATCTGTCGCCCTGCTGCTGTTTCGTTATCACCTCCCCCAGTAGTATCTTCCCTGTTCTTAATGCTTCTTGAAGTATGTCTTGCTTTGTCTGTGTTACGTTTTGCATATCCACACTTCCCCTTTTCTTGCAAACTTTTTATATCAAAATCAAACCTTTGTTTGTTTCCCATTTGCTGCGTATACCAAGCTTTAGCTGTGAATACTTGAGTCTTACCTTCTTGAGCTTCACTAACATGTCTTCCAGTGAAGGTGGTTTATATCTTAAAGTAGCCGGTCCATCATACAACCTCACAGTCCAGAAAAGATTTGGACTGTCACACGATACTAAAAACTCCGCTATCCTTTCAAGTTCGTCTTCGCTCGTATCCCCAAATACCGTCGTTCTCACTTCAAGCGGTATATCATACCGCGATATGAGCCCTATACTCTGCAGCGTACTGTCAAAGTATCTTTCGCTTTTCCTGCCTATACCAGTCAAAACTTTAAATCTTTTGCGGTCAATGCTCTTTAAATCTACTGCCCAGAAGTCTACGTAATCAAGAAGTTCCTGCACAAATTCAGGATTTGAACCATTGTGCGCTACCGATACAATGCCACCTGCCTTCTTTATCAGTTTTGCTAGCAGTTTTACCGTCTTATGTTGCTTAGCTCTACCCATTCGCTGCCCTGGATTACACCGCCACTCTTCCTGTACCCGCCTCGCTTGCACCACGGACAACTGTAGTTACATGCCCCAATTGACAATATCTTCATGGGCACAGGTTTGTCGCTCCTCCCTATAACCTGC
>WUQU01000014.1 GCA_009889605.1 Candidatus Bathyarchaeota archaeon
TAGTCCGCTCCACTCACAGCCTGGCTTAACTTCACAAACTTGAAATTAACATTGCTCGACCCTACCTGTGCCCAGTCACATACCGCACTCTGTGCCTTGTCTCCATCCACTGTGTACCAGTACCTTATCGTTACCCTGCTCAAATCTATGCTACTGCTACCACTATTCACTACCTTCAACCATGGCCTTATCGTGTTTGTAGTGCTGTTTGTCTCCTTGTTAGCATACAGTACCTTTATCTGCCCACCTGTCGCAGGTGTGCTAACAGGTGTTGGCGTAGGTGTCGGTGTTGGTGTCGCTGTTACTGTCGGTGTTGTTGTTGACGTGGGGGTGGGCGTTGGCGTTACTGTCGACGTAGGTGTTGGTGTAGAAGATGTACCAATTGCATTAGTTTTATACCATTGCCCCCATGGAGTCGGATTATTGGGGTCCCAGTTGTTTACCATGTCCAAATACCCAACATAGCTCGAATTTCCACACCATGACCAACTAAATAATCCTATCTTGTACTGTTTTGCATATCTGACAATAGCTTTTTCATCAGGGTCACCATCTGTGTGCTGATGTCCAAATTCCCCAATAACCAATGGTAACCCCTTATCAACAAATGATTTGATGTACTCTTCGACCTTGCTTGCTGTATTGTATACGCCATACATATGAATCGAAAATACCAAATTGCGCAGCGGATCTGCTTCCATTATGCTCTGGGCATTATCTCTCATAGTATTAGACCAATCCTGACCCCAGTTCGGCGCATCCACCATTATCGTGTGCTTGAATCCCGCATCTCTAAGTGCTTTTATAGCATTCTTCGTGTCATTAACCCAGTTTTGATAGTTATTGTTCCCATACGGCTCATTACCAATGTTTATAATTACAAAATCTTCGTTACCGTCTAATACGCTCTTTATCTCCTTCCAATATTCCACTGCTTGTGCCAATGAACATGCTGCCCCATCTTCTCCATATCCTGTTGTGTCGTGCACTTCTAATATAATAGCTTTGAAACCAAGACTTCTTGACAATGATATAATATTTGCCACTTCACTTGCTGGTATCTTCGTCCATCGGTAACCATTACTCAGCACTACCCTCACAGAGTTCATACCCCATGACCTGATTCCACGCAATGCCGTCTCCAGTTTATCTCTGTACCAGCAATGTGCGTGATTGGTTCCTATTAACGTACTCGTATCTATCTTCACTACTCCATCATTAGATGTAGCCGCACCAACTTTGGGTAAACTCGTTACATTTGCTATAAACAAAATGTTCAATAAAAAAACAACTGTACATAGTACACTCAACCATTTCTTTCCTATTTTCGTTTTTAGTCTCAACATAAAACCTAACCCCTCTTTTTTATGCATTTTTGCCATTATACCTCGCCATTTTTTGTACTATTTTTCGAACACCTCCATACAGGATTTTAGCGAGGCAGCACACCATTCCGATAGATGTGCCACCCCGCTAAATTTCCATTTACCTACTTATTATTGATTACCGAACAGAATTTCATATGTTGCATTGGCAATTGCTATGTCACACTGTGCCCAGAACCTGTGATATCTGAACTCCGGTACCTGCCCTGACTTGTATGCCGCCTCTAACTTCGGCCAATCAGGATCTTGTTTGTACTTGCTCCTTATGTCTATAAACTTAACTCCTCTCTTTATTACATCTCCA
>WUQU01000015.1 GCA_009889605.1 Candidatus Bathyarchaeota archaeon
ATCTTTAATCTTCGCAACCAGCTTTTTCTCTTTGTGATCTGCTTAGAATCGTCAAGGATTCTAAGCAGATCACTGTCTAAGTCTTTAAGAAAGTCATATTCTTCAGTCACCTTCCTGATTACAATTTCTTGCGAAGGCAAATCGCCTCTCCTAACCAATTGTTGAAGATCCTCCCAATCATATTTGCCCTCAGCTATGCTACTCAAAAGCACATCAGGATTGAAGGGCTCTCGAACATTCCAACACTTGACAACAACAAGTTTTCTAACTAAGTCTCTATCGAAGGGTCTCCCTGAGAAGAGGTAAAGATCATACATGTCACGTGCCCGCATCCTCTGAAATGCAGCTCGCAATTTCTCTGCCAGCAACTCCTCCTTCTGCAAACATCTCACAGCAAATCTTGAAAATTCGCAGAACTTAAAATACATCTCATCGTAAAGAAGCAATTCTTGAAGAGGCAAAAGCGGCTCTTCCCTGTAGCTAACTTCAAGCGTAAATTCACCAACATTCCAACTATGAGCGTAATGGACGATGGCTAAGAAAGACTCACTAATAGCGCCAACCCCTGCTCTAATATTTTCTTCAACTATTTTGAATTCAATGTCATAATAACTGAGTTTATCCAACGATTGCCTAATCCCCTGCTTAAGCTCCTCAAGCGAGATGCCTGAACTCGTAAAGTCAAGATCCATCGAAAACCTCCCAACATTTCCAAAATACACTTTCTTTAAACACGTGCCCCCTTTGAAAGCCAACTTTGGCAAAACGCTTTCTGATAAGACCCGCAAGATATAGGTCAAAACCACATCTCTCTCCGCAACATTCAAAGGTACTCTACTCGATCTTGCATAGAAAGTCAAGTGTTTTTTATCCAACAACTTTTTCACTTTACCTCAATTTCGCTGAGCAACTGGTCCTTGGATACATTACAAACGACTCGCCATTCCTTATGGAAAGAACCAGCCTTCGGCTTCCTCAGATCAAGGTATATTGGAGTTCTTCCAACACTATCCTGTAACAATTTCCTAAGACTCGACGGCAACGGCTCAACAAGATTTTCTTTAGAGAGAAAGTCGATAACAAATCCAAGTCTTTGAACCAATGCATGCGATTTCATGCGAATAGCATAATTCACTAACTTATTCTGGTCAACTCTTGCTAAACCTCGCCACACGATTCTTACAAGTTGTTCTATTCCACCAGCGTAGTGTGGCTTGTCGAATGAATCAACCAGAGATTTCTCCGGCTCAGCCATGTAAACCTCAGCATCAAAAACTCTTTCAACTTGATACCCAAAGAATTTGCGCTTCGCCAATGTCACAAACTTGAAAGTGGTGCCTTGCCATTCAATGTTGGGCTTCTTCTTTGTAGTCGCAATGAACAAAGTGAACGGCATCTGAGTAGTAAACCCATAATGACTGTTAGATGTGTAATAGCTGAAATAGTAGGGTTTAACAAGAGCTGCGCCAACGACGAAAGCATTAGCTGGCGGGATCTTCTCAGGATAACCATATGCAGCTGGTACAAACCGATAGACGCCAATGGCTACTCTTTCAAGCCATTTTTTGCGTTCGAGTTTATGAAGCAGAAAGTAAGCATAATTAAGCGAACAATGCAATGTACGC
>WUQU01000016.1 GCA_009889605.1 Candidatus Bathyarchaeota archaeon
AAAAGCAATATGATAGTTGTCTATCATCCCCTTCTTGAAAGAGAAATCGCTATAAAGAGAGACAAGCAAAACTGCTTTATCTGCCTTAGAGGGCTACCAAGAGAGCATACTCATCTATTTCTACTGTGCCCAAGGCATTTGAGGTTAATACTTCAGACAGTTCCAGTAGATGCTATAGTCCTTTGGCTGAATTAGATGGAAATCGTTAAATACAGTCTCTCAATCCAACTTGTAGCGGCTGTCTATGCTGTTCTCTGTATCTATATGGGGTTAATCTCGGAGAACAAGGTAGCCAGAGTAGCCCTACTGAGCTGGGGGATAGCAATTTTGCTGACTTTGCTTTTTATCCGTCTTATTTAATCCAGTTCTCTTAACAACAGAGTAAACTGGGGATTTGGTTTCTTAAGACTAATTATCTTCTGCTCATCACTTATCCTTGTCGCCATATAAAAACTTCCAATCTGCTTTTAGCCTCTCTATTGCTAAGTCCATTAGGGTCTTATACGCTTCTTTGGGAGTAAAATTAGCCTCCTTTTGAAGACGATGACTATATTCAATAACAAGCCAGAAGAGTTCATATTCAAATGTTTCTTTAATCTTCTCTACTTCTTCTACCTTTTGCTGAACCTCTATTTTCCCGTCTTTAAAGCCTTTTGCTGTGTCTGCTAACCTTTTATCCTCTGACATATTCCGCCTCCTTTCTTAAGACTATAAGCCAAGGTAATCCTCTTCTCCCCTTAGCATATTCAGGTCTCTTTAGCTTCTCATCTATCTTGCCCCCTTATTCTGTCTTCGAAACTTGGCTTTTTTATTCGCTTATTATACTCCCATTCGATGAGAATTCGATGAATAAAAAAGCCGTGAAATCTATTAATAACAAAGAGGCAGAATTCTTCATCCTCGCACCTTTCTTCTGGACAACCATTAAATAAAAGATGACATCTTAGAACCCTTATAACATCGTAGTAAACGCTCATTCTTACCTCCACAAATTGTTAAAGATTATCCAAGCAACTGTAGATAATACCCCAATCATCAGCCCTGTGATATAGATTAAAAATTCCTTCCCCTCTATGCCCAAGATAGTCGGAATGAGAGCACCAAAATTGAATGCCAATATCAGAAAAAAGATATGCCTCATTTTACCCTCCTTCTCCTATACTTCTCTTTCTTAGCTTCAAAGGCTTCAGTTCCCTGATAATTTTTCTGCTACTAAATCTGCCTATGAAAATAGGTCTTGAGCAGTGGGGACAGATTAAACAACACGCACTTGTTCTCTTTGTTGTCATCTTTGCCTCCTTTCTTTATCGTTTAAGATTTGTTTCTTTCTTCCATACCCCGCCAAGTATAGATGCTTGGTCTAAGAGCCTCACGCTCCTATAAATCTTGCTTTCTAATTCGGCTTCAACAATTTTGTCCCCTGTTTCTTCAAGGATTTTCTCAAGGGCTCTCATCTCATCCTCAAGTTTGTTCAATTCAAGAAGGCATTCTTCAGCCTTTGCCCTGATATATGCTGGGTCTAAGGCTCTTAACTCTTCTATCAGTTTGCTATAGTCATCAAGCATTTCTTCGTAAACCCTCTTTAGGTCAAAGTTGGCTTCACGACAAGCAATTTCGTGGACTGCTTCTATCTTCTCTTTTAACAGATTTGCCTCAGAAACAATCTCGTTCCAGCCTCTAATCCCCTTAGTCTCGGGGATATAATCAGGACAGTTTTCTTGTGCGAGGATGTAAAAGCAGGCTTTGTCGCTTCTAATTTGGCAACCGAGTTCTCCTTCAAGATATAAGCATCTCATTCCTTCCACTCCCTTGTCAGAATATCTCTAATCCTTCTTGCTATAATCTTTCCAATCTTGTCTACTTTCATAAGTTCGTCCTCGCTTGCTGTAAATACTGCCAAGGGCGTTTTAAAATGCCTTA
>WUQU01000017.1 GCA_009889605.1 Candidatus Bathyarchaeota archaeon
ATCCTGCACATATTGTTATCCAAGGTCTTGCTCAGGATGTCCCCGGCCGTTGTGTTAACAGTATCGTTTGTAATCAATGCAGGGTACTTGATGTTTTTTAATTTAGTGGAGCCAAGTGCTGGGCTTCCATTGCATGGTTATATTTGGGGGAAAGGTTACTGGATTCCGTTTCCTGGCTGGATTTTTTACTTTGCTCTGGGTTATTACTGTGGCAAGAACTATAATGCTTTAAAAATAAAACTTGAGAAATACTGGGCTTTAGTTTTGTTGGCGCCAATTCTGTTCTATAGCCTGTCGGCAGTATTGCAGCAGTCTCTGCTTTTAGAGGGAACATCCAAGCGGTTCGACATGTTATTATACACAACTTCAATGATTTTCTTGATTGTCTATTTGTCTTCGAGAATACAAGCGGTCCCTAGAATTATATATCTGATCAGTAATTATTCATTCAGTATTTTTTTGCTCCACTTGCTGTTCTTTTATACGCTGAAGCCGTTGCCGAATATGAATATGCTCGGCTATCAGATTTACATCTTTATTGTAGTAGTAGCTGGGGCCATCCTCGTTTCATTCCTGATGATTAAGCTGCCGTTCGGGAAGTTTCTTGTCGGCAATGTCCAAAACAGAGCAAATGGCGCACGTAGAAGCGGTCCATCGATACTAGTTGCAAATAACGGTAAAGAAATTAGTCAGCCGAAATAGAAGATACCGCCTAAATAAACTTTCAAAAGCTTATCTCCACTTCAACATGAAGGGAGATAAGCTTTTTTGTTTCGGACGTTACAAATAACATCACCGGCGGCTAAATTATGTAACAGTTCACCATAAGGGGAGATATATCGATCCCCAGGTTTGGACAGAAATGCCGGTCTTTGCTCATAGGCGACCGTATGCGCATATTTCATCGATTTGGGGATGACCGTTTCATACATATATACCCTTTGGTATCGCAGCATTCGCGTACCAGCGGCAACATCTCTGCGTTGAGTGCGGTTACTTCGTCCACCTTCATGGCCACGATGCCATCGATGATCAGATTCCGGGCGATAGTTTTTCTGAATCACCGGTGAGCACGTCATAAATGGTGTGCGTAAATTCTACAGGGGACTTCCCGAAAGTGCCGGCCAAATTCCCTTTTGGGTC
>WUQU01000018.1 GCA_009889605.1 Candidatus Bathyarchaeota archaeon
ACCCGTAGCCAAATCAAGCCTAGCTCCAGCACACCAAACCACGCCCCTCGGCTCACAATAGTATATCGGGCCGCTGGCAATACCCACTTTAGGATCCCGCGAAACTTCATCCACCAGCCTAGCCAACCAATTTTCATCCGCAACAGCATCATTATTGAAAAGAACTATAAACTCGCCCCTAGCCGCCTTTATTCCAACATTATTGCCCGCTGCAAACCCCAAATTACCATTATTCCTTATCAACCTAACTTCAGGAAATTCTTCTTCAACAATTTCCGCTGAACCATCAGTTGAAGCATTATCCACCACAATAACCTCATAATTAGAATAAGTCTGACTCAAAAGCGACCTCAAACAAAACCTAATACAATCACGCCCATTCCAATTCAAAACAACCACCGAAGCAAAGGGTTTAAGCATAACTTAAACCATCCATTTAAATTCTATACAAAACCGCTCTAAGAAGAAGACAACTTTTTCACAGTTTCAGAAACATTTAAGACGTGACGGTTCCTCTTCTCAAAATCCCCCGCAATGTCTTTAACAGCAGCATCCCCAACATCTAGATTTTTAGTAGAAACCACTATACTCCACGCCGTGTGGTTTTTCTTTGCCACATAATAATCAAAATATCCGCATAATCTCCCCAAACTTTCCAACACAAATGCACCAATAAACCACGCATATTTTCCCGGCTCTTTTATTGGAAAGGCTTTAATAATCGATTTCAAAAGCAAACCTAAATTCTGTGAGGATACTTGGTAACCTGTTCTTTTTTGCAAATCAATATGCCCGCAACTTATCCTCCTCCTCTGTTTAAGAAACTCGTCTATCGTTTCAGGCCCTTTATTGTATACTATCGCATCAGACACGTAGACTATTTTATAGCCCCTTTTCAAAACTTCATACTCTATCCAAGCCTCATCCACACATATATCCTCAGGTATGCCCTCAAAAATTCTCCTGAAAGCTATCATCTCACCACACTTAGGGCGTTTAAGCGCAATAGAATGATGAAGATGCCATAACAAATGAGAAACGTATCCAATAAACGTATTTTGACCATTGACAGGCATAGGGTGCGCTCCAGCCATGCCAACCCGCTCATCCATAAACACGCGACAAAGCTTCTCAATCGTCTCGTCTTTTGGAATTGTGTCAGCACTCTCTAACACAAGAATTTCATTTCTGGCAACTCTTAGAAACTCGTTACCCGCAGAAGCCTTACCCCTTCTACAATCCTGCCTCACCAAACAGATCCTATTATCCCTTTTAGCGAAATCTTTCACAATCTCGTCGGTTCTATCAGTAGAACCCGAAGACACCACCACTATTTGATCGATTTCCACATTTGAGGTTTTCTGACTTTGAATAGCAGCTAACAGTTTTCCAATGTTTTTTTCTTCGTTATATGCAGGTATACCGACACTAATTTTAACTTTCATGGATGATTAACCAAAAACTTTTGCAGTGATGGGCAAAGGCAAAGTGCCTACTTTAATAATTTCAGTCTAATCTTGGCAAGCAGAAGCAAATACCCAAGACTTTCTCCCATGCTTAATTTACTTTCACCATTAAGCCTAGGTTGAAACGTGTACGGAACCTCTACTACAGAATCATATTTGCCCTTAACCAGAATTTCTAAAAGAATCTTGAAACCCCTCGAACTGGGTTTAAACTCTCTTATGAACTCTTTTCTAACCATAAAAAACCCCGACATTGGGTCATTAACCATTCTCGTTTCTGGAATTAATAAATGCGCCAACTTCGTAGCGCCTAACGAGACAATTTTCCGCATAAAACTCCAACCCTCGACTCCTCCGCCATCAACATATCTAGAAGCTATCACCAAACCGTAACCTTCAAGCATCTTCCCATACATTTTTGGCAACAACTCAGGAGGATGCTGCAGATCAGCATCCAAAACTGCTAGAACATCAGACTTAGCCATTTTAAAACCGTCAAAAACCGCTGAGCCCAAACCTAGTTTACCAAGCCTCTCTAAAACCTTTATGTTGCCATATTTCCTGTTGAGTTTTTTTGCCAGATTTGCCGTACCATCAGGGCTACTATCATCAACAATTATGATTTCAAAAGGAATACCATTTAAAGCGTATTCAACCCTTACAATGAACTCTTTAATATTCTCTGCTTCGTTATATGTTGGCACTATTAAAGAAAGCCGTGGAGTTAAAACTTCAAAGGCTAGTTTTCCACTAGATATTACTGACTTAGCGGCATTACAAGAACTTACATATCCCATCAAGCGCACCCCTGCCACTGTTTATGTGCATTACCGCCAGAAATCTTGCAAAGGATAGGTCAAAAATCCATTTTTCAGCGTTGGGGTTACCCCACTTTTTAGCAATTAAACCCAATTTATATGCAAGGGGCAAACCAACGGCGCGTATGGCCTTAGAGATTTTGCTTTCAAGGGCTTCCTCAATCTTCTTCAAAACAGCAGACAAAGCCTTAGCCAGCCTTAGACTCATTACCTTGTCAGCAACTTTTATAGTCAAATCTAATAGAGCTCTGTCTAAATTATTCAGTGCTTTATACCAGATTCCCGTTCTTTTGGCTTGTAACTTCAGTAAATTCAGTTTGGCCCTTACAAACATCATATGTGTAACCTTTTGTGTTTGAATCAAATACTTGGTTAGGTAGTTACATTCGGATTCTGAATAAAAGCCTTATGGTGTAACACTCTTCTGAGACTCCTAAAAAATCGCCGCTGCGACAAAAATTCAATGACAAGTAAACACTTTCATG
>WUQU01000019.1 GCA_009889605.1 Candidatus Bathyarchaeota archaeon
CAGTAGTTATATCAGCACAGAGCATATCCTTCTTGCTATCATGCGAGAGGGTGAAAGTGTTGCTGTAAGGCTTTTGATGGATCTTGGTGTTGATCCGCAGAGGCTTTTTGAAGAGATTATGAAGCTTTTGAATGAAGATGCAAAAAATGTTGGGGGTGTATCACCTCAGCAGCAGATCAATTTCCAAGTACAAAACACACCAACGTTAAATCAGTTCAGCAGGGATCTTTCACAGCTTGCTCTTGAAGGGACAATTGATCCGGTGATTGGGCGTGAAAAGGAGATAGAAAGAGTCATTCAAATCCTGTCAAGAAGAACGAAGAACAATCCATGCTTAATTGGTGAACCTGGTGTTGGTAAGACTGCTATTGTTGAAGGACTAGCACAAAAGATTGTTGAAGGAAATGTTCCTGAACTTCTGAGGCACAAAAGAGTTGTGGCTTTAGATCTTTCAGCAATGGTTGCAGGGTCTAAGTTCAGAGGAGAGTTTGAAGAAAGGCTTAAAAAGGCTATGGAAGAAGTACGAAAAGCAGGAAATGTAATCCTTTTTATCGACGAGATGCACACAATAATTGGTGCTGGTGCAGCCGAAGGTGCAATTGATGCATCAAACATATTAAAGCCTGCTCTTGCGCGTGGGGAAATCCAGGTTATTGGTGCAACAACACTTGATGAGTACAGAAAACACATAGAAAAGGATGCAGCATTAGAGCGCAGGTTCCAGCCAATTTTGGTTGGTGAACCGACACCTGAAGAGGCCATCCAAATTTTGAAAGGACTGAGGGATAAATATGAAGCTCATCACGGAGTTAAAATAACAGATGAGGCTATAAAAGCTGCTGTTGAACTGTCTACTAAGTATATCACAGATAGATATCTGCCAGACAAAGCAATAGACCTTATTGACGAAGCAGCATCAAGAGTAAGGCTTAGAATGTATACTCTGCCGCCGCATGTAAAAGAGTTTGAAGAAAAAATTGAGCGGCTTGAAAAGGAAAAAGAAGAGGCTATAAGACTTCAGGAGTATGAAAAGGCTGCAAAGATAAGAGATGAGATAATGAAGCTTCGCCAGGAACTTGAAAAGATTAAAAATTCATGGACAAACGATCAGCAAAAGACACAGCCAATTGTCACAGAAGATGACATTGCATATATTGTATCAAGCTGGACTGGAATACCAGTCAATAAACTTACCGAAGATGAGTCTGAGAGGCTTTTGAGGCTTGAAGAGGTTTTGCACAAACGTGTTGTTGGGCAGGACGAGGCTGTTAGGGCTGTTTCAAGGGCTATAAGGCGAGGAAGGGTTGGGCTCAAAGATCCAAAAAGACCTATTGGATCATTTATATTCCTTGGACCTACTGGTGTTGGTAAAACAGAGCTTGCACGGGCTCTGGCAGAAGCACTGTTTGGTACTGAAGATGCTATGATAAGGATTGACATGTCCGAATATATGGAAAAGTTTAATGTATCTAAGCTTATAGGTTCACCTCCGGGATATGTTGGATATGAAGAAGGTGGTCAGCTTACTGAAAAAGTCAGGAGAAGACCGTACTCTGTTGTGTTGTTTGATGAGATAGAAAAAGCACATCCTGATGTATTCAACCTGCTTCTGCAGATACTTGATGATGGAAGGCTGACAGACTCTCAAGGAAGAACAGTGAGCTTTAGAAATACTGTAATTATTATGACATCCAACATTGGGGCAAACCTTATAACAAACCCTAAAAAGTTGGGATTTTCAACATCGGAGGATGAAAAACAAAGAACATACGAGCAGATAAAGGAAAATGTCATGACAGAACTGAAGAAGACTTTCAGACCAGAATTTCTGAACAGAATTGACGAAATTATAGTATTCCATCCTCTTGACGAAGAAGATGTTAAAAAGATTGTAGAGATAATGCTCAAGAATTTGCAGGAG
>WUQU01000020.1 GCA_009889605.1 Candidatus Bathyarchaeota archaeon
TATTTTGCATATGATACTGTACTGAACTCTTTCGAAATCGGCACAAAATATAACCCTTCTAAAATTATAGGGCGCCTTGTGTTCTTTATTTCAATTTCATTATCTCCATCATTTAATTCAAACAATATCGGTAAACTACCGATGCGGTGTGAATCCTTTAAATATGAAACGAAAGAATCGTCAAAAGGAATTTGCTCCGGAGTGATCTCGTTACCGTACCTATCGTACACTTTTTCACTGTAGTTGTAGTATGAATAGTTGTCCAAGATAGCCAAATATGGCACACTGTTGACATTCACTTCAAGTGCGCCAGTGCTCGATAATTGTTGAGTATACCTGTACTTCAAGATTGCGTAGTATAGACCTCTTTCTGGCATATTAACTATTAACTTAAACGATTCGTCGTTGTTTAACAAAACAGGAGTATCCAAAACACTGATGCCGTAGTCTTGTGCACGACTGATCCGTTGTTCCATAAGATTCTTAAAGCCTTGTTTTGCAAGGTTTTCTGTCGATGCTACGGAAGAAGTTCTTAAGTTGGATATATTGAGTGCATAACTTTCATAAGTTAACTTTCCTGTCCAATAGAGAATAATCAATAAACCAACCACAACTGAGACAATTATAGAAGACCAAATGACAAACTTCCTCACTTATTATCAACTCCCCACCAACTTTGGTTATAAATCCACCGACGGCTAAAAATTATGCCCATCGGTGGAAGTAATTTAATTAATTATTTACCTTCGATTTGTTTTCTGATTTGTGGGAATTTCTTTTCTGCATCAGCTAACTTCTTAGCAAATATGGTCCAGGATTCCTTTATAACTTTGTTTGCTTTATCCTGAGTCTCCTTTGCAACAGCTTCTGGTGTCGTTTCTCCTCTTCTTATCTTTTCATTAACTGGGAATATGACATCCCAAATCGCTTCGAACCAGCCAGGAACTATCTTCCACATATCAACACGGACTGTTTTGTCAAGATTCTTGAGCATCCACTTTATACCATTTGGAATTTTCAAAGTCTCAAAGTATTTAACAACATCTGGATGCATTGTTGCTGGGATGAACCAGTCTGTAAGTCTACCATTTTCCACACCTTCAGATTCGTATAGTTTGAGCCTTGCCACAACGCCTCTTGGATCATATGTTAAGAACCTTGCAAACAAGAA
>WUQU01000021.1 GCA_009889605.1 Candidatus Bathyarchaeota archaeon
CACATCTCCCGCAGGAGTTACCGAGTTTGGACTCATAATCCGGAAAGGCCTTGCCTGACTTAGCTCATACAATACTTGAGTTGCAGTTTCCTTAAAAGAAAGTACGACGGTGTTGTCATCAGGAGCTTCCACTTTTGTCAGCAAACGGGATATTTCAAGCGTTGCATTCTCTTCTCTGCTGATCGCTCGCTCCAATGAAAACTTAACGGCCGCTGAATTCAACGGACTGCCGTCCGAGAATTTCACTTGTTTTCTTAGATGAAAAATGTAGGTCTTTCCGTCATCGGAGATTTCCCATGACTCGGCCAAGCTGGGGACAATTTTGCCTTCTCCTTCATATTCCACAAGTGCATCATACACAGCAGCATGCATCTGCCGTGTCCCATTGTAAGTCGCGGCATCCAGCTTATCTCCTTCACCATCCTGGGTTACCGCTACAAAGATTTGCTTATCCGCTTCTTTGCCAGAACCGGAAACCGAGCTTTCGGCTTGTGAGCACCCCGCAAGCAGCAACAGCGTTAAAACGATTGCAATACTGAAACGATATCTGCTATACATTTCTACTCCTCCTACTTCTCTCCTTTGATGTTCGTGATTAAACTGCTGCAAATGATCATGATCACTTGCATACGAAGTCATCTTTGTATATTATTAATCGTAATATTTACTATTTGCAAGATATTTTTTTAATAAAGGAGACCGGATTAATGACTGAGCATAAACTTGCACAACAATATCGTGATTATTGGGACAAAGGAGCAGATGTCTATGATGAAATCGTAAATACTTAATTCGCAACAGATACATATGATCAATGGAACGCGATCCTGAGTCATCTTTTATCCGGAAAGCGGAATTTAAAGATTCTGGATGTTGGAACAGGGCCCGGATTTTTTGCGGTATTGCTTAGTCGTATGGGGCACCAGGTTACCGCTATTGATTCCTCACCTGAAATGGTGGCCAGAGCTAAACAAAATGCACAAAAATATAACTGCAATATCAAGATTATAGAGACGGATATCATCGAATATAAGACGGAAGAAAGATTTGACATCGTCATTTCCAGGAATGTCACTTGGTTCCTGTATAACCCTGTTGCAGCTTATCAAAATTGGTATGGGATGCTTAATAACGGAGGCCAGGTTATCATTTTCGATGCAAA
>WUQU01000022.1 GCA_009889605.1 Candidatus Bathyarchaeota archaeon
AATTTAATAAGACTAAGTGACTTACTTTTCTGCACTTATAGAACTTTTTATTTTTTCTAAAACTTCAATCGGCCCGCTTAAATCAACATCTATGAATTCGCCATTAGCGTTCAGAGTATCGTAATTTATGAGTTCTGCATAGCGTAATACCTTTCCGAATTCTGACTGTCTCAATCTTAGTCGAATATGGGAATCGACAAACTGAAAATATCCCGACATCCGTGAATAAAGTACGTCTAATCCGATACCGTTTTTTGCAGAAATGAAAATAGCTTTTGGATATTCATATCTAATTATTTCCAACCTGCTTTCGGGAACAATATCAATCTTGTTGAAAACAAGCATTATTTCTTTATCTGTAACGCCTATTTCACTCAACACATTATACGAAGCTTTTATCTTATCATTAAAATAGCCGTCCGAAGCATCGACTAAGAGTAATATTAGATCTGCATACAGGACTTCCTCTAAGGTTGAGTGAAAAGCTTCGATTAGGGTATGGGGTAACTTGTCTATGAAACCAACTGTGTCGCTAAAAAGATAGGCACGCCCGTTTGGAAATTTCACTCTTCTAACTTTCGGACTGAGTGTTGAAAATAGTTTTTCTGAAACAAGGATGCTCTTCTCATCAGACAATTTCTTTAACAAGGTACTCTTTCCGGCATTTGTGTAGCCTACTATTGAAACCAGTCTATACCCGCTTTCAAGCCTTGTCTTTCTGATATTTTCCCTTTCTTTCTTTATTTTTAGTAGTTCCTTTTTCAGTGACGAAATGCGCTCTTTGATTTTCCTCTTATCAAGTTCTAAGAGCTTTTCACCTGGTCCTCTTGTACCAATACCGGCTCCAGGGTTTGACAAATACAACCCCTTTCCTCTAAGTCGAGGTAATTCATATGTTAATTTTGCCATTTCTACCTGTAATTTACCCTCATGCGTAGTTGCATGCTGTGAGAAAATTTCTAAGATTACTTGCGTTCTATCAAGAACCTCGAGCTCTAAGAATTCTTCAGTGTTGCGTTGCTGAATAGGGGAGATTTCGTCATTAAAAACCAAAGCATCTACATTGTTTTCTTTACAAAACACCTTTAACTTCTCTAACTTTCCAAAACCTAAATATGTTGCCGGATCAGGTTTATCTCTTCTCTGGACTATCTTTTCAACAACTTCAAAATCTATTGTCTGGCATAGATTTTCAAGCTCGTTTAACGAGTCAAAAGCTTTGTCATCAAGGCGTGGTGATACAGCAACCAGTACTACTCTTTTTATTGTTTTTTCAACCTCCTTAAGAACCTTACAAAGCAAAATTCAGATGAATTATATCTGTTCGCCTTCGCTTTCCTGAGCCTCTTGTTCTTCCTTCTGTTCCTCTTCTTCGGTCTTCATTAGCATTATGTATTCAGAAGGCAAAATCGTACTAATGGCATGTTTGTAAATTAAAGTTTGCTGTTTACCACTCTCCAATAAAACCGTGAAATTATCGAATGATCTAAC
>WUQU01000023.1 GCA_009889605.1 Candidatus Bathyarchaeota archaeon
AGTTGGCGTCGGCACTACTTGTTGTGTTGGCGTAGTAAATACAACAGCTTGAGTTGGGGATGGAGCTATTGGCGTTACAACCGAAGCCTCTTTTCTCCACACCCACACTACATTTTTTAAACTATCCGCCAAGTTTTTACAACTATCATTTGGCGTATTTATTGCCTCTGTTATCTGTCTCTCTGCGTTTGCAAAAAGTGGTCTAAAAGAAATAAGCCTGCATACTGCTTCTCCCAAACTTAAGCCTTTTGCCAACGCATCATCAATAGCCTTAAGGACTGGATAACAATAGTAGTAGACGTCTTCTTTAGGCACAGTAGCGGGATTTTTCCCGCGCACTCTGTCGTATGCATAGCTTGTGCAGAAGCTAGATGTTCTGCCGGTAGCTTTACTCGCTAAAGCTTCAGTTATGGCTTCATTTAGCCACCATTCGCTTCTCAGCGCTATACCGAAAGACTGAAAGGACGACAGCACTAAATGGGCAAGCTCGTGGGCTAAAAGGCGGTCGCTCGGCACAGTCTTAAAGACTATATAAGAGTCGCAGACGTTAGGTTGCAATACGCTAAATCCGCCAGCATAGCAGTACTCCGGGCCCATATATGTCGGGTCATACTTTATCCGCAGTTTTTGGCAATTCGGCATAAAAGGCAAGTTGTTGTCTACATAGTATCTGATAATTTTTACCGCAGTCGGTATTATGACCGCAAGCTGCCCGTCTACCTCGAGCTCTGGCAGATATATAACCGTTTTTTGTTGCTCAGTTTGCGTCGGTGTAGGCTTAGAAAGCCATTGTAAAAGCGTGCTTAAATCTATAGTAAACTTAGATCTCATGTAATCAATACAGAACTAAATTTAAGAAGATTTGAGCAGAACACGCAGAAGAGCTGGTACGTCTACTCCGCTTTCGCTAAATATGAAGCTGAGAACGCCCTCTACGTAGTTCCTCTTCCACTTTCTTTTTGCGTGTTCAGAGCTTACTTTCATAATAAACTTCTTGAGAGCATGGGGTTGTCTAATTCCCTCTACGTACATTTTGACAACCTCTGGATCAATTTCTACTCCCAAAGGTTCTTTTAGGCCTTTTGCGTACTTTTTGCCGATTTCTTCATCATTTACTGCTTTCGCCCACTTCTCAACAGCTCTAAGTGTGTTTTTCTGCCACCTTTCTGCGCTCTCGTTTATTTCCTGCGACAAATACGCTTCTAAAATTGGGTACACAAATGAAAGAAATAAAAGACCTTAAAAAAGTTGAGAAAAAAAGTAGGTTTAATTTAAGCGCTTAAACTTTTCTGGCAGTGAGCCCGGCAATCCAGTTCCTAACCCACTTCTCTTTTGCTTGGGGACTGGATACTTTGTTTCTGTATTTTGTGTAAGCGACCTCGCTAGCTACGCCAACATAATAGTCTTGAACGATGTCTGGAGAGGGATCTACGCCAGCTACAACTCTAATCCCAGCTACGTATCTATCTCTTATGTCTGGCGCTGTTACTGCCGCTCTCCACTTTTCGATCGCTCTTAGAGTCTTTCTCTGCCACTTTTCAGCGATGTATGCCAGCGTCGGGAGTTGAGCCGGGGTTCCTTGTAATTGGGGAGTTCCTTGTAATTGGGCGGACATGTTGAATTTAGTGCTATTTGTTTAAATTAGCAAAATCTGGGTTGTTGGACAGAAAAACTGCAAAGATAAAGTGAGGAAGAGGGGGGAGGGGGTGCTATATTCTCCTTTTAAAAAATTAAACTTTGACGGCGTCTGTTTAGCTTCGAATTATATAAAAACTCTGCTACAAACTCGCAACTAGCTTGATCGACTAATGCTTCTAGTATTTTTTCGTTTATGGTCTTGTACTTCTTCTCTAACTTATTATTGACACACCGAACATTACATCGACTTCCAGATAGAATAGAAGCCACAAAGACTGCTACTAAAACAGGGTTGTATCTAAAGGCGCATCCCGAAATTTTCTGAGCTAAAGCATACAGCAACTGTCCCTTTTTCTCGTGAAATACTGAAGCTAAAAACAGCTCTGTTTTTGTTAGCGTGTTTCTGTTAAGCTCTATAAACATCTGCATTAGTTCTTTGAGCGTAACTCTTCCTATGTTGATTATTTCTAAATTCACACTGCTTAGATTGTAGCTTTTTGCGTATCTCAATATTGTTTCAATTCTCTCAACACCGTCTACTATAATTTCTTTTGAATCTACAGTGGCAGTATAAAAGATATCTCCTCTCTTTCCGTTTGCCAAAGCTAAAATGTAACTTTTTTGTCTCGACTCAGGCCATCTCTTAATTCTGAGAAACGGACGGAGCTGAATTTTTCCCTCTTCTATCTCCTTCAGAAGCCTTTCAACCTCCACAAAAAATAAAAACCGAGAAGGTTTGAAAAACCTACTTTCTCAACAGACCAATTATTGAAATGAGCAAAACTATTGGCAATATCTGAACAGCTAGATCAAGCAACTTGTTGTAGGACTCTCCTTCTGGCGTCTGCACTTTTATAGGCGTCGATATCTGATCTGTTACTTGTTGGTACTGTGTCTGAGTATAGGAACTGAGACTTACTGCAAGCGCCAGCTCATTTGATATACAACCGTCTTTTGAAACTGCTTGTATTCTCCAAACGCCTTCTCCGAGTTTTGCATCAAAAGTACATTTGCTGGGACAGTCGCGTTCAATTTTGCGACCGTTTGGCAACAAAACTTTTGCTCTAAAATCTCTATCAGATGTCAACAGAACAGTCTCTCCGTCTTGCCAGCCTCTTATTACAAACGTGCACACTGTTGTGGCCTTTATCGGTATTTTTACTTCGTGCCCTCTCTTCTGACAATTAGTCGCTACGCTGATATAATTCGGCAATTTTGCGCAGAGCAGATCGAATCTAAAAGTTAGCTGTCGCGACTGAAAACTATCCAGCGTTAGGCTTTCGGCTTTTGAAATATCTCCTGCGTAAACTCTCACTTCACAAGCGCCCCTTCCGCCTACATTTGTTACTACTACTGGCAACTCTACGGCAACTGATATAGTTGTCTGTTGGCAGTACAGCGATATTTCTCTAGGAGCTGACGATATTACAAATTCAGGATCTGCTGAGACTATAACTCTGAAGCTCGTCTCTCCAGCTGAATTTGTGCCTATTATAGCCACCGCCTTATAGTTGTATATCCCCGGCAGTGATGGGGATGTAAAACATATTTTATCTCCAGGAGCTTTAATGAACTTTTCAACTACGTATTGGCCTTTATCGTTGTATATTTTTACCAGTGCATCCTTATTTAATCTAATTTCAGTACAAACAAGAGTGGCAGGCTTTCCAGTCACATCGCTTGCAGAGATCTCAAAGGGAACGGTTTTTCTAATTGTATATGTAAACTTCTCTATTTGAATGGGTGCAGTAACCGCGCTAGATCCCTTGTACAGCTCTACTCTTCCCCCGTACGTACCAGGCGCCAATTTAGGCAGATAAAACTCTACATATGATGTAGAACGGTCTTGCACTGTAGTAGTTTTGCTCTCGCTCCAACTGTTTACAACTGCCTTTACAGTTGCAATTCCTGTAGCCAGCCCTTTGTTGTCTACATATACGCCTAAATTTGCTTGCGCGCCTTCAGGCACGTCAACAGTTTGCGTGCTCAGTCGTATTGAAAGAACTGGCTCAAACTTGCAACAACAACCGCTTTCGCAGATATCAACACACGTCCCGCCGTTTGCAGTACACTTATCTCTATTCATACAAACTGTGCCTAAAGCACACCCCTTCGGTTTGAGGGCGAGAGTGATCTTATACTCGTTAGATTTGTAAGTACCTCCTATAGCATAAATTGTGAGCTGTTGCTCTCTCGAAATGTATGCAACAACTTTAATTTCTGCATAAGATACTTGATTCGGCGCTATAGTAAGGCTCTGTACATATGCCGTCCCAGCGTATACTCTTACGACTAGCGTCTGAGATGTGTTGTTTTTCACGGCAATTTTCAGAACAGCTTCTCCAACAACTTCAACCTTTTCGCCATTTTTTACTAATCTACTGTCTAAATAGACGCCCTCTATAGTTATACGCCCTTCTTCAGCTATTCCCACAATTTCTCTCATTACTAACAAATCTCTGCAATTTATAGGTGCTCCACCGCGGAACACCTTAAGCTTGTAAGAGCTAGCTGGCGGAACTTGTCTGTTTATTTCAATAGTCGGCATTAACACATAAGGATCTCTCTTGAGCTGATATGAAGCGCCCCAGATTAATCTGTTATCTGCATACAGTTCAGCATCTAAAGGCAAAACATCAGGACAGTCAGTACCCTTTACTCTCACCCAAACAGATGGCGATGAACAGACCTTTACTCCTTGTTTTGCGCCGGGCCACTTCACCCTAAATACGTTTTGCAGTCTTGTACAACATTTACATCTCCCATAAGTGTTAGTCTCAATACAATATCCTCCTTGAGTGTAACAGTAATCAAACGGCATAGTCTCTATAACACAGTTTACTTGCCCGCTCAGAACTCTGTAATTTCCAATATACACCTCGACTTTATCGCCCGGCTTAGCACCGCTTACAGCAATTTCAATTTCTCCCCCCTTATACTCAATCTCTCTCGCAAAACAGCCTCTGGAGTCCGTGCTCCCCTCTGCCAGCGGGCTCTGCTGGCAGTACAAAGGCCAATTCCACCCGAGCTTCGCATACACATAACCTTGTCTATACGTGAAATCTTGAAGAACTGTGAGAGGTGCATCTCCAGGAATTAGGCACTGACAGCCGTTACAACACTGTTCTGCACACGTTCCGCCTAAAGCCTTGCAGAGATCTGAAGAGATGCAACGCACAAAGATTTTTTAGTAAATTAATAAAAACATAAGGATGACACCGAATGAAAAAATTTGGATATTGGCGGGATTTATTCCTCTGAAAATTGTCACCGATCCGAAAAACTCTAAAATTCTAGACAAGGCGTGTGTCTATCTGACTTATGAGGAAAACGCCTTTTACGGCTTGTGTGCGCCAGTTGTCATAAAACTGCTAGTTGAGTGCGGTGTTGATTTTATTGCAGAATTCAGCGGGATCTCTATGAAGTGAAGACACCCCTCGCTTGAGAGAAATATTTTTTTCTCTGTATTTTCTTTCCTTTATGACTCCGCTCAGAGAATTTCTAGAATCTGTAAAGTGCCAAAAACACAGTATTAAATACAGCGTTAAAGACGGCGCAATTACTTGGAAAGTTGTCTGCACAGACCGTTCAGTTGTTGAAAAGACTTTTATTGTTTGTAAAAAGAGCTAGTCTTTTAGTAACGATATCGCACTGACAATAACTGCCAAGCCGACCAGCTTGTTTAACAGCTCAATCGTTTGAGCTGTTACTTCACTTTTTTGATCTATGCTGTATGTTTTTCTGTCTATTTCAGCTCGTTGGTAGAGAAGCCTAAACGTCGCTTGCGAGCCCGCAGGCAAAACAATTTGCACAGATATCTTGCTTCCGCCTTGTATGCTGATAGTTCTCGAATCTACTAATTTTCCATCGACATAAGTTTCTAACGTAAATTCGCCGTAGTAAGCCGTCGGATTTTTTACATGCACAGTAACTAAGCCCGGTATTAGAAGACCGTCTCTAACCGGCTCAACGCTCTCTATAAACGCAAACGGAGAGAGACTTGCTTGACCTATTATTTTTTCGCACTCAGAGAGCGGTAGAACTGAAAGAGCTGGATCTGAACATAATTTCACCACAGAAGAGGCAATTGTCTGATCCGCTTTTTGCTGTTCTGCAGTCTCGCTCCTAGTTGCTGGTTGCTCCTCTTGAAATAACAAAAACGATGCAACTGTTGAAACGCCGGCTAAGCCCAACAGAAGTTTAGTAGAACCAAAGAAAGTTGAAATACCTATTGTTACAGCATCTATAAGGCTCTCTAAATCAGATGCGCCGGTCAATTTTCCTACAGTAAAAGCCGTTACGCCTGCAGATACTCCTCTAACTGCAGAAACAATAGCTGATGCTAGGCGACCAGATATACCGAGCGCCGTTAGCGCTCTCGCTGTAAGACTTCCAGCTACTGTAGCTACGCCAACAGGCACCAACACCGGCAGAGCAATACTGCCTATTGTGACAGCCAAATCTAAGACGCTCATAGACACAGGCCCAATATCTATCTTAGTTGTAGTAGCCCAATTCCAAGCGCTCGATACCGCGTGAGCTATTGTGCTTCCAATATTCTGTATGCTATTTGATACTGTTGCTGTTATTGCAGAGAAGCCTTGTTCAAAAACTCTTATAATCTCTCCAACAGATTTTGGAATTGAGCTCAGAAAACCTACAACTGCGTTAGGAATTGAAAAAACGTCAAGAAAAGCTACAGTGACTTCTGCCGGGTGTCGGTATAGCGATAAGACTACCATATAAGGAGAGCCGTATTTTACAGATATATCGTGTGAAGAGCCGGAGTAGAAGAAAGTCTTTCCGTATTTCGTATAACCGAGAAGAGAAACGAGCTCTGCACCTTGCGGAAGCATGTATACTTGTTTGCTGTTTGTTTGATATATAGGCCAACTTATATAGCGCCTTCCTCCCCCATAGCTAATAAGCACTCCTTCAGACGGCTCGTCGGCATAAACCTCTATCTCTTTTGCGCTTATCTCAATCCTTTCGGGATAGATCACGCCCAAAACAGAACCGTCTGGAGCATAGAGCTCAGCCCACTTGAGTTGCTCTATGCCTGTGTTTGTTCTTACTGACGGCAGTATGTCGATATAGTTCTTCCCGGGACTTACGTCAAATCTTCTAACTATTGATTTTGAGGGATAAACAAACTTTGCAATAAAACTAGAAGGCGTTTCTACGTAGATCTCGAGACTAGCCGAAATAGGTATGCCTGACGAATAGCCAAGCTCAAGTCGTGCTGACGGTTTAGAAATTGGTGCATAAATAAACTTATTCTGCGATCCAAACGGATTGTTAGGGATGTAACAGCTTATACCATAACCTCTGGCAACTCGAAATATTGATATTGTTCTGGCAGGATAGCAAGGATCCACGAGAAAAAACTTTTCAATAAATTAAAAGCGCTTTTTACTCCTTAGGAACCCCGACCAATTGCTTGCGCCATTAGCTGGAACATTTTCGCAAACATTATGAGGGTCAACATATTGAACAGCATACTCATCAAAGCGCTGAAATCGAAACCGAAGAACGCCGCCTGGGCTGTTTGAGTCGGCGCAGGCGCCGGAGGCGTTACTTGTCCAGTTACAACAATAGATGGAGCAAGCGCCGAAGAGTAGTCCAAATTATCTGCATAAACTACTAAGTACGAATTAAACGTCAAGCTCAACGGAGAGCCTGTGCCGACATTGCCGGGAATTGGATCGGAAATATAGCCGTCAAATTCTATATACACAGTTACATTGGGATCTCCGTCGTTTCCGATATAAACGCTGAGCTGTCCGCCTCCAGTTGCCGCATAAAGTACTGTTCTCCCTGGAGGTATTGGAGTTGTTGCCCTTTGGTAGTTTACAGTTACTGGTGTTGACATAAAAAAAAGATTCTAACCGTTTAAATTTCCAAAAAACGCTCTCGCAGAAGAGAAAAGCGCAGAGAACATATATAGGGATGAACTTTCATCTCTGATATGATTGAGGGAAAAATAAAGTTTACGTGTTCTAGAATGGGAAATCAATTCGCAAAAGGGGAAATTGAATTCGAAGAATCGTCTCTAATTTCAGCTATTGTGAGAATGCTGAGCACAGGTTCTAGAATTGAGCACGAAATATGCGCAAAACTTGAAGAACTGCTATTCCAGCCGATTATGCGCCCACCTCCTATAGAAGAGAAAACTAAAAAAGAAGGAGAAAGCGGAAGAACATGAGCGATATCTATAAGTGCAAGCAGGGAAAGTGCATAAGTTATTATGAGTGTATAAACAGCAGGGGACAGTGCGTTACAATCTGTCCGTTAGGCTGTTGTTGCGTGTGGAGTAAAAAAGAAGGAGTTGCTACTTCAGCTAGTTAATGAACATACAGTATTTCGTTCCTAAGAGAATTGGCATTTTTTTCGTCTCTTTCAACACCGTCTCAAATTACATGAAGAGATATTTGATACTAAGGTGCCAAACTATGGTTGGCAAAGTCGAATTTTCTAATAACGTCATTATTGTCTGCGATGAACTCAGCAAACGCGATATGGCACTTCTAGTTGCGCGGTATATTGCAAAACAAATAGAGAAAAAAATGGCCGAAGAGTGGATAAGGCCAAGAATTCTCTTCTATACGGCAACGTTTAGAACTGATGTCGCAATTGTGCTTTTTGAAGTTGGCGGTGAGATCTACAAAGCTATATACTCAGTAGAAGGCGTTGGCACCTCAACTGTTGAAGCGAAACTCGAAGAGCTAGTCCACGCGGAAACCTAATTTCCCTAAAGCCTTTCGCCCTTTTATAATTCGCCCTTTTCTTAATGCCATAACATAAATAAATCTGCAATTTTTTCTTTTCATGCTTTCTCAAAACACAATACAGTGTCTAGAGCTGAAAACAGTCTCTCTCGCAGAGCTTGAAAAATACCGCGAATCAATTCAGCTAAGAGTTGAAGAAGAGCTCTACGACGAGAGACTTGAAGAATCGCTAGAGAAGTACGGCTTAATAACGCCAATTGTTGTCGACGAGAAAGGCAATATAATAGACGGCGCGCGCGTTGTCTTCACTCTCTTGAAAAGAAAGTATACGCCAGCAGAAAAGAAAGCAATAAAAGTTCCCGTCCTAGTAGTAAAATGTAACGAAACAGAACTGGATGCACAAACGCTTAGATTTGTCGCACACATTCTCCAAAAACCGATTACTTCTGTAGATGACTGTAAGAACAAAATGCTCGCAACGCTAATGGCGAAAAAGAGATTTTCGCTAGCCGACTCGTGTCCAGTGTGTATTGCAGCGTTCTATCTAGACGCCAAAGGCATAAATGTCCCCGGCCTGCAAGACGTCGTAGAAGGCTGTCTCAAAATAGTCTATACGTACTTCATGAAAGTTAAAGAAGATGTAGCAGAGATTATTGCAGAGACTGAGAAGATTAGGTCTAAGCTCGCAAAGCTGAACGTTGAACTCCACCCCAAAGTTGCAGAGATTACAAAATCTGTTATGGAAGTAAAGCCCAAAGAGCCTTCAGTTGTAATTGCTGAAGAGCCCAAAGAAGAGACGAAAGTTCCGCATGAGGAAAAGAAAGAAGTAAAAGTCGTAGTATCAGTAGGCCCGCAACAAGTTCCGCCAGCTCAGCAACAAGTACAACCGCAACCTACTACTGTTGCGCAACAAGAGCAACCTGTTCCGCAATCTATTCCCCAACCATCAACAGAAGAAACTAAAGCCATACCGGAGTCTGTAAGCGTTTCAAAAGTCGTTGCTATACGCAACTTCTCGGATAAAAACAAAGAAGAGATTGAAAGCATTAGAAAGCGGAAAGTGAAGCTCTATGAGGAGTTAATAAGCACAGGTATACCTAAACTTATCGCTGAGGGCCTTGTATTCTTTCTCGATAGAGACGAAATTGAAAACGTTATTGAGATATACAGAGCTAAATCCAGAAGAGGAGAAGGGGAAAAGGCTGTAGAGGATTTAATAGACATGCTGGACAATTTAATAGCTGGCGAAGTCAATAAAATTACTGTAGACTCTGTTACATATACGCGAATTAGAGAAATGTCTCTAATCTTGGGAGTTCCAATTCCTCTGTTTCTGCGCAAAATAATAGAAGCAGTTTACTTCTTCTACTTAGATGAACAGGTTAGAACGTACGATGATTTAATGCGTCGCTTGTCTCAAAGACCTTAGACTTTTTTTCTCACCATTCTGTTAAGCTTTTTATCAGGCTAAAAAACACCATAACCTGGCTTATCTGCCCTATTACTTCAAAAAAGTTTGGAAATATCAAGTGCTGATATATATAGAATTTTTGGTCTAGCAGATTGCCCTGAGTGTCGTACAACTTAGCTACCAGCTGTCCGTATGTATTTCTTGGCAACTGCACTTCAAGTAACACACTGCGCCTTCTTGTATCAAACATTATGCCGCTATTGTATACTATTATATTGTTCAGCTCTAACTCAAGAAACACCTCATGCCCGCAACCAAGCGATATTATAAAAGTCGCTCTATCAGTGTTTATGTTAGATCCTTGTTGCGGCGATACAATTTGACAGCTCATGATTAGAGAAGAAGAAGAAAAGATAAAATTTTTAGCCTATATAATTCCCATTTCTCCTTTACAACAGACTCTGCCGTCAGGCAACGCTTTAACTACTACTCCGGGACAATAATAAGGAGCCGATACAGGAAATGAGCCAAGAGGACATTTTTCTATTGTCGTTGGGCTCGGCGTCGGCGTCGGTCGTGTAGGTGTAGGCGTCGGTCGTGTAGGTGTAGGCGTCGGTCGTGTAGGTGTAGGCGTCGGTCG
>WUQU01000024.1 GCA_009889605.1 Candidatus Bathyarchaeota archaeon
AGGTTTTGGGTTAATGATGAAGGGCATTGAGAAATATGGCATACGCATACCTTTTGTGCCTGCAGGACCATTTGAAGTTGTTTGGAATTTTACTTATAAATGTAACTTAAAATGTAAACATTGCTACGAGAATGCCGGCAGCGGAAGACAAAATGAGCTTACAACAGACGAAGCTAAACTTGTCATTGACATGCTCTCAAAAACTGCTGGAGTAGGCTTACCAGCCCTTTCATTCAGCGGAGGCGAACCACTGACAAGAAAGGATTTCTTTGAACTAGCAGCATACGCCAAAAAGCACATTCCATACGTAAGCATAGCCTCAAACGGAACTTTACTAACAAAGGACAACGCAAAGAAAATTAAAGATGCAGGGGTAGACTACGTGGAAATAAGCATAGACGGTGCATCGCCGCAAACCCATGACGAGTTTAGGGGGACACCAGGCGCCTTTGAAAGGGCTATTCAAGGCGTAAAAAACTGTGTGGAAGAGGGTATAGATACCTGCATCGCAACAACATTGCACAGAGACAACTTCGCTGAAACCGAAAAAATCCTGCAATTAGCGAAGGATTTAGATGTACGGTTTATGCACTTTAATTTTATTCCAACAGGAAGAGCAAAAAAACATATGGAACTAGATTTGACTCCTGACGAGCGCCTTTTTGTTTTACAAACCATAGGAAAGGAAATAATTAACCTATACTTGCAGGCTAAGGAAGAAGAGTTGAAAACTGGAAAGTCGAATATCAAAGTTGATAGATTCTTTAGCACATGCCCCCAATACGCAAGCGTAACAAAGGAGCTGTCCCAACAAAAGGGAGAAAAATTTATGGTTGAAGCCCATTACGCAGCGAAAAAAGGCGTGGAAAACGTCGCAAACTTTCTCGGAGGATGCGGAGCGGGACGACTTTACTGTGCCATTGAACCCAACGGCGACATAAAACCATGCGTGTTTCTCCCAACAGACAAAAACACCGTTATAGGCAACATGCTGAAAGACAACTTTGAAGAAATCTGGGATAACAACCACCTATTATGGGAGTTACGAGTAAGAGAGAAACTTGAAACCTATATTGTAAACGGCGAAAAAGTTGGATGCGGAAACTGCCCAGACAAATACATTTGCGGAGGATGCAGAGCAAGAGCCTACAGCTATTTTAACGGAAATGTAAAGGCACCAGACATCGGATGCATCCACAATAAGCCTCTATGGGAAAAAATGGTAGGGAGTTTGAGTAGTAAATAACAAAGTTTAGGCTTTCCCTTTTTCCTCTTTGCCGAAATATGTTGTCCATTTAAGTTTTCGTGCATCTCTCTTAAGTTTTAAAGAGTTTTTCCTACACTTGCTTGAACAGAACCAAAATATGGAACCGTCATTTTTGACGTACATCATACCCGTGCCAACTGGAAATTCGTTGCCGCAAAATGAGCATTTCCTAAGTTTAGGCAATTGCTAACCCCCAATGAGTTCTACCGAATGCTATCGGGTGATTTTCTTTGCTTCACGTTCAGTTTCTCTCAGCATTAAAATATCTTGTACACGCACAGGTCCTTTAACATTTCGCGTTATTATGCGCCCTTTATCTTTGCCCTCTAAAATTCGAACTCTAACCTGTGAAATCTCTCCAGTAACTCCAGTACGTCCAATAACTTGAATAACCTCTGCGGGGGTTAACTCTTCCTCTGCCGATGCAGTAGTTTCCTTTTCTTTGCTCATTACTTAGCGCCTTTTTTGAGTTGTTCAATTCTCTTAATTATTTCCTTAACTAATCCAACAGCTTCTCCTTCGTTAACTATGCACGCTGAAGAAGCAGGCACTTCGATTCCAACAGCGCTGCCTATTTTCTCTTTACTTGGTACAAATATGTAGGGTATTTTTCTTTCTTCGCAGAGCAGCGGCAGATGAGCAACAACCTCTGGGGGATCCACATCCTCTGCTATGACCACAAGTTTTGCCTGCGCTCTTTCAACAGCCTTCGTTGTCTCATTTGTGCCCTTCCTAACGGTGCCTGTCTTAGCCGCTATTTGCAGGGCTTCATAGGCCGCATCTGCAACTTCCTTTGGAACCTCAAATTTTACGTAAAACGGTTTGGACATAAGCCTCACCCTTAAATGCACAGTCTTTATCAACAACACCTATTTATGAATGTTTCGACTAAAACTGCACAAAAACTTCACTACAAAAAGCAACGTAGAAAGGTTTAAATAACATGCTCCGTTGAAACTTTTTGTTTTCGAGGGGAATTTAAAGGTTGATCCGATTAGGGTTAGTGCTTCATGTTAGTTCAAGCCGAAACATCATAGTTAAAGTCGAAAAAACTCCAAAAATTGGTGAAATGGTCGTGGATGAAAACTTGAAGCCAGTTGGCGAAGTTTTTGACATTTTCGGGCCGGTATCCGCACCGTACGTGGCGGTTAAACCAAAAACCTCTAAACCTGAAACCTTGGTTAACAGGCTGTTGTCCACTCCCCGTCGAAAAAGATGATAAGGGCGATTTGGTTGGACGACACAGATGTGGTAGAACCCGAATCTAAATTACCCGTTCAGCAAGCCAAAATACAATTTTGCCCCGAATGCGGAAGCACAAGACTCATGCGCGATTACGAATGCGCAGAACTAGTTTGCATGGACTGCGGCTATGTAATAGCTGCAAAAATAGCTGACAGAGGCCCAGAGTGGAGAGCCTTTGACGACGAACAAAGAGCCAAAAGAACAAGGGTTGGCGCCCCCTTAACATACACCATACACGATAAAGGCTTATCCACAATGATTGACTGGCATGACAGAGACATTTACGGGAAAGGCTTATCACCGGGACAAAAAGCACAGGTTTACCGCCTCAGAAAGTGGCAGCGACGAATAAGAGTTTCAGATGCAACTGAACGCAATTTGGCCTTCGCGTTATCTGAAATAACAAAAATTGCCAACAATTTAAATCTGCCAAAAAATATTCTGGAAACAGCCTCGCTGATTTATAGGAAAGCCGTTAAGGAACGCCTCATAAGAGGCCGATCCATTCAAGGAGTAACCTCTGCGGTAATTTATTTAGCTTGTAGACAATGCGGGCTTCCAAGAACTTTGGATGAAATTGCTCAAGCATCAAACGTGAATAAAAAGGAAGTGGGCCGCAGCTACCGTTTCCTTATAAAAAAGCTTAACTATTTCATTCCACCCCTTAAACCAAGCCAGTACATAACTAAATTCTCAAATCAGTTAACAATGCAGGGTAAAGTTGAAGAAATCGCTCACAAAATTTTGGCGGTTGCAAAAGAGTTAAAGCTTACTTCTGGCCGAGGCCCCACGGGTATAGCAGCTGCGGCAAGCTACATAGCATCTGTCCTTACTGGAGAAAGAAAAACACAGAGGGAAATAGCTGAAATAGCGCAAGTTACCGAAGTCACCATTCGGAACCGTTACAAGGAACTTGTTGAGCGTTTAATGTTCCAGATAAGCCTTTAACCTTTCAGCTCCCCAATTTTATTTTTATGTTTTCAAAACACTTTAACGCTTTCGGGTATGCCTCTAAAGAGAAAGCAAAATTTTGGTTTGTTAAACCTGCTAACTGACTGGTAGTTTTTCTGCAAATTAATAATTTCGGTGCAAAACGCTTTTAGCATCTAAACCCACATTATGTAATAGAGTTTCGATTTTGGCAAGATGCCCAAAATGCGGAGAGGAAGCAACTAGCGCCGTCAAAACATGGAGCATTTTCTCGCGGAAGCCTGAAGAAAAAGAAGGCTCACCTAAACTCATGGGGATTTTTGAATGCATAAAATGTAAAACAAGGTTTAGAGCGGTTATAGAACCCGAAACGAGAAACGAAGAAACAGTAAGTATTAAAAACATGGTTGAAAAAATAAAACTCATACAGGGGGAACTTATGCAGACTCTTAAAAATTTACGCGAAAAGATAAAGACGTTGGAAACTGAACGTGCAAATTTGATGATTGAAATTGAAAAATTAAAGAGCGGCAGAGTCAAGGTTAACGCACTTGAAAGCGAAGTAATCATGCTAAGGGAAGAGGTAAAATCGCTCAGAGAACTTTTAGGCTATGCTGAAGAGAAAGAAAAAATAAAATAGCAAAGCTTTGAAGTGCACACACTACAACGGCTTTAAAACTAACGCTGAAAATTCCGCGAGGCCTTCATAAATCTGAGGCCACTCATTCAATCAAAGAGTTAATTTTAAAGGTTTGTTTGACTACCATGTAAACTATGCCATATAAGTTTACATTTGACCTTTCAAAGATTCCACGGTTTTTCTTCGCAGAATTAACTAAAGTCAGCTATGAGAAGGGAGTGCACAAAAAGTTTGGCACTGCATTGCAAGATATTATTAGAAAGTTTAAGATTCAAGAGGCAACGGGTTTAAACTTATCCGACGCCGTCCAACTTTTGGAAGATTTAGTGGAAATGGAAGCAAGAAATCTTTTGGAAAGAGAAAAATTCAGAAAAACGAGTAAAAGAGCCCTTTTTTTGCCGCACTGCTCAAGAAAGTATATGGATAGCCGTTGTAAAGCCAAATTTGAGCCGGAAATTCCATCTTATGTTTGTGCTCATTGCTCTCCCGATTGCCTAATTAATAAGGCGGTATCCATAGCCGAAAAGAAAGGCTATGACGTTTACGTTCTCCCTGGCGGTTCATGTATTTCCAAGATTTTAAGGCTTAAGCCTTACGAAGGAGTTGTAGGAGTTGCTTGCGGCGAAGAGTTAAAGCTGGCCAGAGAAGCTTTAGGTCATATGAAGGTGTCAGGGCAAGCTGTTCCTTTACTGAAAAATGGCTGTGCAAACACTTTCTTTAACATTGAAACTTTGGCGGAAATTTTAAAAGAAAAATAATGGGAAGTTGGGCCTAGAGGAAGCATCAAACGCATTCTACTTTTTTGTCTCTTTTGTCTTCTTTTTAGTTGTCTTTTTCTTGCAGGACACCAAATTACACCTCAAAACAACAAAAATATGATTACAAGTTTACATTAAATAATTTTTATAACTATTTTTGTTAATTGAAAAAGGGTATTAAGCGCCAGATTGCAAAAATATGCGTATGTCACTTTACAATTTCTCTTTTCTTCCATCGAAGGTTCTTACTTCGGCATTTTCTGCATTTAACCGCGGATGTGGCGTTTCTCGCTCCACACTCCCGACATATTTTCACATATAGCCTACGCTGCTGAGCCAAAGTTTTTTTGAACGGATCCATTATAGGCATTATAATTCCTCTTCTTTTTGCAGCTACA
>WUQU01000025.1 GCA_009889605.1 Candidatus Bathyarchaeota archaeon
ATCCTGCAAAAACACTCACACACTACTACAACCACCTAAGAGGAAAAGCCTTAAGTTGCCACGTCCAGTTAAAAGATAAAAACTGAAAATGGCCGTGTCTAAAATGCAGGAATTCCATAAAATCTTGGGGGTAAAGGCGGAGATGGGCAGGTGGCTTCCACTAGCAGCAGGATTGATAATAATGCTGTGTCTTGGCGCCATTTACGCTTACAGTGTAGTCGCCGTGCCACTGAGAAAGGTTTTTGAGGCATCTCACCCAGAAGGTTACAGTTTAAAAGTCACAGCTACTGAAATGCAGAGTCCCTTTATAGTTTTCTTACTAGTTTTTGCCCTCACAATGCCTCTGATGGGCAAATATATAGATAAATATGGCCCTAGAAAAGTTGCAATTCTTGGGGCCATATTTGTTGGTCTCGGATGGTTTTCAGCATCCTTCGCAAATTCTCCGATAACTTTGGCTTTCCTCTACGGAGTTATTGGCGGGCTTGGTGTTGGAATAACATATAATTGCCCCATAGTAACTACTGCTAGATGGTTTCCTGACAAGCGCGGCCTAGCAGTAGGCTTAACCCTTCTTGGATTTGGATTCTCAGCTGCTATTGTCAGTCCGCTTGTGGACTTTTTAGCTGCAAATTTCGGAGTGCGCGCCATGTTTCAAATACTTGGAATCGTATTCTTTTTTTTCATGTTCATTTCTGCGCTCTTTCTGCGTCTTCCACCTGCTGACTGGAAACCAGCGGGATGGAAGCCTAACCCCAAAAACGCTGCAAGCGCCACACGAAACGAGTTGACCAGAAATGAGATTGTGAAAACGGGATCCTTCTATGCCTTGTGGATTTGTTATACTGTCGGGACGCTTACTGGGCTAATGGCGATAGGCGTTTCCAAGTCTGTTGGACTGGAAGTTGCCGCGAATGCTGGAATAAGCGAAACAGAGACTTCCGCCCTCTTAACGACTTTAATAATTCCATTTGCTTGCTGTAACGGTTTTGGGCGACCATTATTTGGATGGATGACCGACAAGCTTGCCCCAAGAAAAACCGCTGTAATCTCCTTTCTCCTAATCATTTTAGCCTCATTACTGATATCTACAAACATCACCTCAATCTCAGCATATATTATAGCCTTTGCAATTTTATGGCTAAACCTAGGCGGCTGGCTTGCCATAGCACCAGCATCCACAGCAAACTTTTTCGGAACAAAAGATTACAGCCGCAATTACGGGCTTGTTTTCACAGCCTATGGAGCTGGAGCAGTCATTGGCAATATTTTAGCAGGACAAGCTAAGGACATGTTTGGAACATACTTGATGGTGTTCCCATACATAATGGTGTTAGCGCTATTAGGCACAATAGTAGCGGCGGCTATGAAACCACCAAAAGTATCCAGCTAACCCTAATCCTAAAGGCGCACTGGACGGAAAATATTCTTTTTACCTGCATGCCCTAGCCCGCCCTTTCGCTAGAAAAGCAATAAATTTGATTTCCGAGAACGGTTTTACCGACATAAACCTCAATTTCCGTCATTCATAACCCAAAAAGTATATAAACAGAAATGAAATTTCGCTCAATTCTAAAACGGTGAAATATTATGGCCCAAAGCGTTGAGGCGTATAAAGAATTCTTTGAAGGCGACATAATTCCCCCAAGCTGGAAAGACAAGGCTTGGGAGAAAAACGACTTCAAACACTTCCACAATAGCACTGTGGCAAGCAAGGAAGCCATGGAAAAATGGTGGGAAAAATGGGCCAACGAACTTTTCTGGTTTAAGAAATGGGAGAAAGTGCTAGACGATAGTAATCCTCCCTTCTATAGATGGTTTGTGGGTGGAGAAACCAACTTGGCTTACTTGGCTACAGACTGGCAAATTGAAAAGGGCAGAAAAAACAAGTTAGCCCTAATATGGGAGGGAGAGCCATGGGATGAAACCCTAAAGCAGCCGAAGGAAGTTAAAAAGTTCACCTATTACGATTTATTTAGAGAATCCAACATCATAAGCTATGCTCTAAAGGAAAAGTTAAAAGTCAAAAAAGGAGAAATTTTAACTTTTTATTTGCCCATGGTTCCTGAAATGCCCTTTTACATGCTTGCCGTTCAGAGGCTAGGCGCAGAGCACAGCGTGGTTTTCAGCGGCTTCAGCGCCGAAGCCTTAGCAAGCAGAGTCTTAGATAGCGGTTCAAGGATAATAGTCACTGCAGACGGTTTCTATAGAAGAGGAAAAATAGTAAGCCTAAAACCCATGGTTGACGAAGCCGTAAAAATATGCGAGAAAGATGGGCTGAAAATAGAAAAAATTGTGGTTATAAAAAGGACTGGAAACGAAATACCTTGGAACTCGGAGAAAGACGTATGGCATCACGAGTTAATTGCAGACATACCGCCAAACGTTTATTTTCCAGTGGAAAAACGGAAAGAAGAAGACGCCTCTTTCATCCTCTACACTTCAGGCACAACAGGAACACCCAAGGCAGTTCAGCACTCTGTAGGCGGCTATGCTGTGGGCTTATACACTACCATGAAGCTGCTATTCGACGCCCGCGATGACGACATAATGTGGTGCACAGCAGACGTGGGATGGATAACAGGACACTCATATGTTGTGTATGGCCCCCTCATAGCAGGAGTAACAACGGTGCTTTACGAAGGATCACCAGACTATCCTGAACCAGACAGATGGTGGAGCATCATCGAAAGGTACGGAGTAACCCTATTTTACACCGCGCCTACTGCCATCAGAATGCTGATGAGGTTCCCAGAGGAATACGTCAAAAAACATGACATGTCAACCCTAAGAATAGCCCACACTGTCGGCGAGCCCATAAACCCAGAAGCCTATCTCTGGTACTTCAAAAACCTCGGCAAAGAAAACATAGTTGCTTCAAGCGCATGGTGGATGACGGAAACAGGCCACATAATAACCGGCCACTTCCCAGGCCTAGGAAAAATATTTCCCCTCAAGCCTGGAACAAACGGTTACCCCATACCAGGAGTCAGCATAGAAGTAGTCGACGACGATGGAAACCCATGCCCACCAGGAGTCAGAGGATACTTTGTCATAACCTCTCCATGGCCGGGGATGCTTGAAACCTTGTACAAAAATCCACAAAGATACATTGACTCGTATTGGGCTAGGTTCAAGGGAAAAATGTACTTCTATACCGGAGACTTCGCCGTCAAAGACCAAGATGGATATATATGGGTGCTGGGAAGAGCTGACGACGTCATTAAAGTTGCAGGCCACAGAATAGGAACAGCTGAAGTGGAGTCAGCTCTTGCAAGGCATCCAGCCGTAGCCGAAGCTGCATGTGTCGGCAGAAGTGACCCGGTGAAAGGACAAGTGCCAGTAATCTTCACCGTTCTTAAAAAAGGATTTTCACCCAGCCAAGAATTCGAAAACGAGCTGAAGAAATACTTACGTGCAACAATCGGGCCGGTAGTAGCCTCAGACGCGATAATAACTTTTGTCGACGCAGTTCCTAAGACGAGAAGCGGCAAAATCATGAGAAGACTGCTGAGGGCTGTTGTTGAAGGAGCAACCACCGGAGACGTTACAACATTGGAAGACGGAGTGGCTGTTGAAGAAGCAAAGAAAGCCTACGAAACCATCAAATCAGCACTCGAACCAAAAAGAACCTAAATCTCTTTGCTCCACATTTTTAATTTCAATATTAAAAATAGTAGAAAATGAAAATATTTGGCGATTATTCCTTACTCTCCGTTTTTACATGAGCTAACTATTTCATTTTAGCAGCAGCTACAGCAATGGCAACCTTCATGTCCGCTTTGCTTTTTGACATATTTTGCTGGATTTTTGTCAAAGGTCTCTTTACATGTTTGGCTGCAGAAATAGTATGTTTTGCCTTTATATTCTGACTTTAGGGTGGCTGTTTTCTCGTCTACGTTCATTCCACAAACTGGGTCTTTGACCATGTTCTGTTCACCTCCACATGCTTAGGTTTAATCATTTTACAAACTTTTACGTGGCCTAGTGCTTGTAGGCATTCTGATTAATAAATTTAGCCGCTGTTTAAGCTGTAAGACTTTATGGGTATATTCTGGTTATTGTTCTAGGGAAGGGAATGGTTTCGCGTATATGCTTAAGCTTGCATATCCACATAACTGTTCGCTCTATGCCTAACCCGAATCCTGAATGAGGCACTGAACCATACCTTCTTAAGTCTAGATACCACTCGTAAGCTTTTTTGGGCAAGCCGAACTCTTCTATCCGCTGTTCAAGCAACTTCAAATCGTGGATTCTTTGGCTTCCACCGATTATTTCGCCGTAACCTTCAGGGGCCATCAGGTCGGCGCACAGTACAACTTTCGGGTCTTGGGGGTCGGGCTGCATGTAAAAGGCTTTGGCCTTTGTGGGATATCTATGGATGAAAACGGGCTTCTCGAATTGAAGCGAGATAAACTTTTCATGGGGTGCGCCTAGGTCTTCACCCCACTCGATTTGTTGTCCAGCCTTCTGCAACATTTCCACTGCTTCAGTGTAGCTTATTCTCTCGAAGGGCGGCTCCACCTTCTTTAAAGGAGTTATATCCCTTTTCAAAGTTTCCAGTTCCCTTTGTCTTTTCTCTAAAACCGTTTTCACAATGTAGGCAACCATTTCCTCTTGAAGTTTGAGGTTGTCTTCGAAACCGCAGAAAGCCATTTCAGGCTCAACCATCCAAAACTCGGTCAAGTGCCGCGGCGTCTTGGATTTCTCCGCTCTGAACGTTGGACCAAAACAGTAGACTTTTCCGAAAGCGGCGATTGTAGCTTCAACGTATAACTGTCCGCTCTGGGTTAGGAAAGCCTTATCTCCAAAGTATGGAACTTCAAAAAGGGTTGTGGTTCCCTCAACAGCCGACGGCGTAAAAATCGGGGCATCTGTCAGCACGAAGCCTCGTCCATCCAAAAAGTCTCTGCAAGCTTTTACCACTTCAGCTCTTATTCTGAGTATTGCGGTTTGCCTGGGGCTCCTTATCCACAACTGTCTAAAATTCATTAGGAAGTCTATGCCGTGCTCCTTTTTTGCTAGGGGATACTCTCTCTCGGCCAGGTGGACAACTTGTAAGTCTTTAACTCTTACTTCGTAGCCGCCCGGTGCTCGTTTATCCTCTTTAACTACGCCCTTAATTATGATAGAGGACTCTTGTGTTAACTCCTCTGCTTCTTGGAAAACTTTTGGGGAAACCTCGTCTTTATGGATTGTGGCTTGGATAAACCCTGTTCCATCTCTCACGACTAGGAATTGGACGCCGCCACTGGAACGTTTCGTAACAAGCCAACCTTTTATTTCAACTTCATTCTCGTTTAGCTTTCCATCAAGAATGTCGCTTACACTCATCAGCTAAAACCTCCTTCCAAGTTTCCATGGGAAAAAGTCCTATCAAACTGAGGGGAAACCTCGGGGATTTTAGGCAAAGTTAAAGCGTTCACCCTGCACTTTTAATACCCACATAACATACGCCACTTTAATTTTAAATTTTTTGTTCACAAAACCCTCTTTTTCGCTTACTGGCACCCTTTGGGTTATAGAAGTTGTTTCACAACTCTTAAATCCTTGACATTAAGCAATGTGTTTGATGGATAATGCTTGCTGAAGAAGAGAAGCTTGGAGCTTTAAAAATTTCGGCGTTTGCTATAGCAAGTGTCGTTGTTGTAGAAATGGTTTTAGGCTTTGTTGTGGGCAGTTTGGCAATTTTAAGCGATGGGGCACACGCGTTACTTGATGCCTTAACGATGCTTGTACTATTTTTCACCACAAAGGCTTCTTTTAAACAGCCTGATGAAGAGCACATGTATGGTCATGAGAAAATTGAGGCCATAGGCGGTTTAATCGGCGGTATCGCTCTTGTTGGCATAGCGCTGTTAATAACGTATGAAGCAATATTGCGAATTATACAGAACGCATCGGTTAATTTGAATTTAGAATCTTTTGGGTTTATTGCAATTGGCTATACATTGTGCATAGACTTCATTAGAATTGGCATTTTCAGAAAATCAACTAAAAGCGAGAGCCTCACGGTGAAAGCTGGATTTTACCATGCACTGGCGGACTTCAGCTCTACAATACTTGCCCTTTTAGGATTTGGCTTGGCAACAATAGGGGGTTATCCGAGCGGTGATGCGTGGGCATCTATTGTTTTGAGCATTCTACTGATATACTTAAGCATTAGAGTCGTCTGGAGCAGTGGAATGGAGCTAAGCGACGCTGTACCAAAAGATGTTGCGGAAAAAGTTAGAAGGGAAATAACTTCCACAAATGGAGTTTCAAAAGTTGAAAGCCTAAGAGTTAGGAAGGCAGGAACCAAAACTTTCGTTGAAGCCGCCATACAGGTTCCACATTACCTTGGTTTTGAGGAATCCCACAAATTAGCCTCGCAAATAGAGGAAAAACTGAAGAATTCCTTGAAAAACGCTGAAGTCGTAATCCACGTTGAACCTTTAGAAAAAGAGATGCTAACTGAAAAACTTGTGGAAAAACTGGCAAAAGAAGTTGAAGGCGTAATAGAGGCGCATGAGATAAACGCGGTTTATGCCCACGGCGAATTATACATAACATTGCACGCGTATGTCGATCCAAAACTTTCAGTTCAGGAGGCCCACGAACTGGCTGAAAAAATAGAGGCTAAACTGAAAAAAGAAATAGAGAATGTTGGTAATGTAACGGTTCACATAGAGCCTTTTGATGAAGGACGCAAAAGAGGACCCGTTGTAGACGAAAAAGAAGTCCAGAAAATAATCTACAAAACAGCAAAAAGCTTTCAACAAGTCTTCAGCGTAAAGCGCATAATAACCTATGTTGTCAGCGGGAAACGTTACATAAACATAGACTGCTGCTTCACAAGCAAAATATCAATTGAAGAAGCCCATAAAGTCGCGTCAAAAATTGAAAATGGCGTGAAGAAAAAGTTTACAGAAACAATTGTAACTGTTCACATGGAACCAAAAAAGGAAGAAACTGAACTTAAACAACGAAAAGTCTTCTAGGCTGCTCATTTTATTTCCTCTAAAGAGATTAAGTGAAGCATGTTCTTTATTTAGAGCCCACTCTTCAGCGCCGTCGTGGAGAGGCATAGGCTATACTCCACAATTCCAACCCAGAACAATAAGGTTAGCACACATTTAGCTTAGGCTTCCAACCAAAAAGGCGAGTAGCCCTATAAAGAAAAAGGCTAAAACTTGATTTTTCACTTTCTTTGCATTTTCTCGCGAATAATCTTTTAAAAGCATAAGTGAAGACGCTACAAGTCCAACGTCTGTTATGATCACCAGAGGGATAAACCAGACGGAAACAAGGTTTAGAAGCGGTGGTAATGGTGTTATCGCCACTGCAAATAAATAAAAAGCTACTGCTGCAACTGCTGCTTTCTTTTCGCCATAACGCACAGCCAGAGTCTTCACATTCCGCGTCTTGTCACCTTGAACGTCCACTATTCCTTTGGTTATCTCTCTGCCAGTATTCGAAAGGAAACCCATGGAAACAAAAATCCAAATGTTCGGCTTAACCGCGTTAGCCACTGCTAGACTTCCGTAAACAAATGGAGCGGATACACATGCGCTTACTAGGAAATTTCCAAAGAGACCGGTTTTTTTCCCAATAGTAACATAGGCCGCGGAAATAAGCCAAAAAAATAAAGCAGTAACAAAACATGAAATGACAGCAGTGTTTGTTAGAAACGCTGTTACTAAGCCTGATAAAGTGAGTGAAAAGGCAAAGACAAGCGCCTCCTCCGGCTTTATTAAACCGCTGGGAATAGGCCTGGTAGGCTCGTTTACCGCGTCTATTTCCCTATCATAATAGTCGTTTATAACCATGGATGCTGCTGCGAGCAAAAAGCCTGTGGAAAACCCGTAGATTAGATTCTGCCAAACGTTTACTAAAGCATTAGAGCTTGCCAGCGCTGCACCCACTAGAACAGCGAATCCCATCATTAAACAGTTTACTGGACGCATCATACGTATAAGGCCAAGAACTCTTTTCATGTTTGCCCGCGCCTTTGCACTAACATAAACTTGCTTTAGTTATAAAATTCACGCTTTTATCCAGATAGAAAGAAAGGTTAATACGTTTAGTATGGAATAGACATGGTAAAAGTTGGTGAAAGCCTTTTGCCTCATAACTATGAACCGGAAAAGCTGATGGTGATAATCCCCGTTGGGGGTAAAGCCACTCGTCTTCTGCCTTTAACAGCCGAAACAAGTAAAGCTTGCCTACGCTTTCTAAACAGGCCCTTAATAGAGTTTTCCCTCTTGCCGCTCGCCCGCCAAGGCATTAGAAACTTCATTTTCGGCGTTAAAGGCTATACAAACTATAGGGATTTACACGACTATTTTGAATCTGGATACGGGTTTTCAGCACGTTACGGAATAAGCCCCCGTGTCCACATTAAATATCAGCCAAACGTGGATGATTTGGGAAGCGCCGACTCCGCAAGAATAAACATAGAATATTACAATGTAAGGGACCCGGTTTTTGCGGTGCAAGGCGACAACATTTTCGACGTAGACCTAAAAGAACTCATAGAATTTCACCGTGAAAAGGAAGCAGTAATCACAATCGCCTTAAGAGAAGTTGAAAATGTTGAAGGCTATGGAATAGCCGACATAAACAATGATGGGAGAATATTCAAATTCGTTGAAAAACCCACTCCGAAGGAGGCGCCATCAAACCTTGCTAACACTGGCTTATACATGGTTTCGCCGGAGATAAGGAAAATATTCAAGGAAAAAGGTGTCAAACAGCTGATGAAAGAGAGAAAACGCCTAGACTTCGGCTACGACTTTATTCCCTACGTGATAAACACGGGAAGACCCGTATACGGCTATGTTTTAAAGGGAAACTGGTATGACGTGGGAACCCCAAAACGTTATTTAGAAGCCATGAGGGACATGCTTGAAGGCCGTTTCTCATCGCTTAAAGATTTTGGGGGAAAAATAGAGGGAGAAAATAGAGTGTGGGTTCAAGGCGAAAGCTTCGAATCCATGAAACGCAGAGAAGAGATCATACGCAAAATCAAACAGGGAAAAATAGAAGTTGAAGGCTCTGTTTTGATAGGACGCCACTGCGAAATAGGTGATGGCGCTAGAATTGTAAATTCATGTATAGACAACTATACGAGGATAGGTAAAAACGCGATTATAGAAAACTCTGCGATTATGGACAGGGCAATAATCGATGAAAAAGCAGAGATAAAAGAAAGCATAATAGGAAGACATGTTACTATCCGTTCGAGTTCACGTAAACCGACGAGAATAGGTTCAATATCAGTCATAGCTGATGATGTCGTAATAGAGGAAGGTTGCGTTTTAACAGCGACAAAAATCTACCCCCACCAGTATGTTCGGAGAGAATTTACAAAACAAACATTAATCCCTGGATAAAATCAGAAAAGGTCGCTGGGCCAGCGTTTTATGTTTTAGGCTTTAAACCATTTGAATATTAAGTAAGTTATTTTTTCTTTTTCCATGTCGGGCACAGCTATTATGAATCTTTTCCGCACAGTTGTGGCAAGTCTTCCAGCTTTAACAATTTCTGTAGCCGTCATTTCCGCTGCGGCTTTTTTAACTGAAACCATGTAGGGTGCATGTTCTAATCCTGGTCCATATTTGTAAACTGCAAAATCGCATCCAAACTTTATCCCTGGAGTAACGACTAAACCGCTGTCACGTAGGTCACGGTAGACAGCATATTTCTCGTCAAACTCTTCATATAGAGTTCGGGCTTTCTGGCGTAATTTTTTAAGATTCACTTTTCTTTTTTCAGTTCCTTCGTAAACGGTTATTATTCCCTTCTCAGCGAGATATACGCCTTCCATCAAGTCAAGGATTAATGGAACGTTGAATTCTGGAATTTTTGGTTTTGGGATTCCAAGGGGTTTGCCGTAAAAACCCATTTTGTAAAGTTCTGAGCCTTCTTCTGGGTTCCACACCACCAGAAAGTTTTCGATAAACTCCACCTGCATTCTTCGCGACATTAGTTTTTCGCCTTTTACATTATAAACGCTAATACTCTTGCAGCATCCGCAGCGTCTTCCGCTTTATCTGCCGAATCTTCCAACAACTGCAAAACATCCCTTAAAAGAAGCAACGCGGGAATTTCAAGCTTGCAGTTAAGCAATTTTATGTCAAGGGCGCGGTATAGCTCGTCTACTGCTTGTTCTGCAACCTCTACTTCGCTGGCTTTCTCCATAGCCTTTGTAGAGCCATAGCTTAAAACCATAATTATTTCTCTAAGTTTAAGCACGGTCTCCAATACTGCTTCAGAAAGTTTTAGAAGATCCTTTTTTATGTCTTCAGCCACGTTCCAGTTGTGCTCCATTATTTTAAGTAGCCGGAAGGCTATTCCCTCAGCGAAGTCGGCGATTTCGCCTGTCAAATTAGCAAATCTTAGGAAGTCTTCTCTGCTTAGGAGTATAGCGCCTATTTCGGCAAGTTCCTGTGAAACCATCCTTCTAGCGTTATCAACATCAGCTTCGCCTACGCGAATTTCATTGTAGAGCTGTCTAGCTTTTGCCTTGTCATTTTTTATAAAACACTCAATCATTTGGGGAACCTTTCGTGTTAAGTCTAAGACTTTTCGCAGGTGTTCTTGGCAAACGATTAAAGCTCTGCGTTTAACACGTTCTTCAGTCTCTGCTGGAAGCACCACATTTATTCCCGCCGCAAAATAGTATGCATTTTTCCAAAAGATAAATGTGTGGAAGTATTAAAAAAGGTAACGAAAACAAACGCTTAAACTGGATTTCCCAAATCTTCAAAACTGATTTTTTTACGGAAGTACTTACACAAAAGCTCTGGTAGGTTGTCAATGCTGTTTCTCACCTGCTTCCATGTGTCGCGGTCGCGGACAGTTACAGTGTCATTTTTGAGAGTTTCATAATCAATTGTTACTCCTAAAGGTATTCCAGCCTCATCTGCCCGTGCATACCTTCTTCCAATGGAACCAGCATCGTCGTACTCCACTGCAAAACCTTCGTTTGCAAGTAGTTCGCGCACCTGCAAAGCTTTTTGAGGCAAACCATCTTTGTTAACAAGGGGATAAACTCCAATTTGTATAGGCGCAATATCTCTTGGAAAGCTCAGCACCACTCTATCGTCTTTTACACGGTAGGCATATTCAAGCGCTACGTAGAAAAGTCTATCTGAACCGAAACTTGGCTCAACAACATGAGGTATGAAACGTCTTCCCAATTCTTTAACTTTCTCCCTTGTGATTTCTATGTATTCGGGCAAAATTCTATGCTGCCCAAGCATGTAATAGCCTCTTTCTTTTATGGATGCCTCCACCTCTTCAGGGTCCGCTTCTAAGAGCATTTCCGCAATTTTTTGAGCTTCCCCTTTGAATGCTGGACCAAGCTTAGCCATTAAAGGTTTTACAAAAGTTTTTTCCTTCTCAACAGGCTTTTCGTATTCTTTGAAAACTCGCGTGTCCACTCCGCTGAATTGCATGTGCTGTTTTAAATCATAGTCTGTCCTATACGCGTGGCCTGAAACTTCCACCCATCCCCAGCGGTCAACGTATACTTCTTGATCGAAACTCTGTTTGGAATAGTGGGCGCGTTCCCACGGAAGCTTTTCCACGAAACGTTGCTTTTCTCCGGGCACTCCCAAATCCATTAAGAGCCGCTTTGCTAGAGCCATGAAGGCTGCTTGCCATGCAATTTTTATATAGCCTTTTTCCAGCGCTTCCTTAACTGTGGTTTCAACTATTTCTTCTGATCCGCGAAGCTTGTTTTCAGCTAAAACTAGTCGCAGCTTCTCTTTTTCTACATCTTTTAGGATGAAACATTCTGGGTCTTCGGGGTCGAAGAAGAATTCGATGTCTATTATGGTGAATTCTCGCAGTCTTATCAAGCCTTGTCTTGGGGAAATCTCGTTTCGGAGGGCGTGGCCTATTTGCATGGCGCCGAAAGGAAGCTTTTCCCTTGCCATTTCGTATAACCGTCTAAACTCTACAAATATTCCTTGGGCTGCTTCTGGACGCCCATAGCCCACAGCATCTGAATAGGGTCCTATGGTTGTTTGGAACATTGTTAAGAAGTATTTTGGCTCGCCGAAGTCTCCGCAGCAGTCTGGGCAGCGAACTCCATATTTTTCAATAGTTTCCTTAATCTCTTTTAGACTTAGTTTTTCGGCTTCTGATGCGCTTAGCTTTGCGGTCTCTTGGAGTAAATGGTCTGCGCGTATCTTTTTTTTGCATTGCAAGCATTCCACCATAGGCTCTTTAAAGTTATCCACGTGGCCTGACGCCTCGAAAACTTTGCCAGGGGCTATTATGGGACCCTCTATTTCCATGATGCCAAGATTGCTTACGAAAAATTCTCTAACCTTATTCTCAATTTTCTGTTTCAACTTTGCGCCTAAAGCGCCGTAAGTGACGAAACCGCTGACACCGCCATACATCTCATATGCTTGCCAAAAGAAGCCCCTTCGGCGGGCCAACTCATTAATTAGGGTAAACTTATCCGTGTTCTTCATTTTGTTTTCCATGAAGGCTCTCCTCAAGCTTCGGTATATCTAAAGGCTTTAAGATTTCCTTAGTAATAAATTTTCAATGCAAAAACACAAAATTGAAATCTCAATGCTAAAAGATGCACTTAAAATTACGAGTTTCCAGGGCGTTATTCAAGTTCCAAGTGTTTGGCGATTTTCACTTCTTGAATTTTCCCCAAATAATCTATTTGAAATTCAAGGAGCGCCCGGTCTGTGGCGTTTTTCTTGCTGTTAAACTCTTCACAGTTTCCACATTGAATGTCGGATTCCATTTCTGCAACACACCACGAAGCATCCGCATAACGGCTTCCACAGTTTGGACAACGCAAAACGGAAACATCTAACCAGACTTTCATTTTAATCTTCTCAAATCTATTTTATGACAGCTAGAGTTTTATAAACCCGCGTGCGATAAGAAGACCCAAAAATGGTGGTACAATTTGCCGGGGATAAAAGTTGCCATAGTAGGAGTTGGAAACTGTGCATCAGCCCTTGTCCAAGGTATCCAATACTACAGAAAAATTGAAGATAATAAAGAATGTACTGGTTTGCGTAACCTATTCCTTGGAGGTTTCCATCCGAAAGATGTCCAAGTTGTAGCGGCTTTTGACATTGATAGCAGAAAAGTTGGAAAGGATCTATCTGAAGCCGTTTTTGCGCCGCCAAACAACGCCCCAAAAGTGGTAAACGTACCAGCATGTGGTGTTACAGTACATAAAGGCCCAGTGTTGGACGGCGTCGGCGATTATACAAGGCGCATGGTGCAAGTAAGCAATTTACCAGAGGCTAACGTTGCAGACGTGTTGAAAGAAAGCGGCGCAGAAATTGTGATTAATCTGCTTCCAAGCGGAGCGGTGAAAGCTTCTGAATGGTATGCAAGCCAATCATTAAAGGCTGGATGCGCCTTCGTAAATGCCACTCCTGTTTTCATAGCCACTAATACTGATTGGGCTAAACGTTTTGAAGATGCGGGATTACCATTGGCGGGAGACGACTTAATCGACCAGGTGGGGGCTACAACTTTACATAAAACTTTGCTTCGGCTTCTGTGTGAGCGGGGAGTACGCATTACTGAAACTTATCAGCTTGATGTTGGTGGAGGCACAGAATCCCTTGACACTTTGGAGCGAACCCGTGAAGTCAAGCGAACAGTTAAAACAGAGTCTGTGAAGACTGCACTGCCCTACGAAGCTCAAGTTGTTGCAGGCTCAACGGATTATGTGGATTTTCTGCAGAACAGACGCGACAGCTTCTTCTGGATTAGGGGGTGGTACTTCTGTGGAACGCCCATGCAAATAGACCTGCGCCTTTCAACAGTGGACGCGCCGAACGCTGGCTCAGTATTGTTAGACGTTATAAGAGCGGTAAAAATAGCCTTAAACAGAAAATTAAGCGGGGCAATCTTGCCCATATGCGCCTACGCCTTTAAACATCCGCCACAGCTTCTGCCGCTGGAAAAAGCTGAAGAACTTTTCAGAGAATTCATTTATTAACCATATCAAACATCAGTTTTGGACAAAGTCTTTAGTTCATGTAATATTTTGTTGCGTGCTCCAGTCTCAGCTATTTTTCTTTTTAACAGATTTATGGTCTCCACTGGAGTGGGGTCTATTTCGCGTAGTAATGCGAGATAAACGCTTGCGAAGTCTCCAATAAGCGTTGTAGAAAGCATTTTAGCCAATCTCCCTTCG
>WUQU01000026.1 GCA_009889605.1 Candidatus Bathyarchaeota archaeon
AACAAGAATAAGCAGTGGAGTTATAATGATTAATAAGGAAGGACTATTAAATACAGAAACAGGAATTACTTCACCAAAACATCGGTTTTTCGGTGAGGAGTGACTTATGAAAAAAAGAAGAAGAACCGTTTTTCCTCGTCGTTTACACTCACGAAATTTGGCTTTGCAAGACTACTGGATTAATAAGTTATTTCCTCAATTCATACTACATCAGGATCAGCATCAACGATACTGGATTGGTACTTTAACCTCTACGCATAAACACCAAGTTTATACAATCAAAATTGATTATAATCAAGAATCACCCAAAGTATTTATCACGCATCCACAGATTCTTAACAATAGCCCGCATACATATGCTGATAATTCTTTGTGTCTGCATTATCCTCCAGATCACAGCTTCAGAGAAGACAAGTTTATTGCAAAAACCATTTTACCTTGGACTTGTGAATGGCTATACTTTTATGAAATTTGGAAGGAGACTGGCGTTTGGTGGGGACCTGAGGCCCCGCATCAAGTGAGCTCTCCCAAAGGCCAGAGAATAGTAAGAAAAATGGCGAGAGGAGCTGCAGCTGCCAGATGACACAGGATTGGGAACAGATAAAACAGGATGGTTGGAAGCCTCGTGATGGTAAAAACTTGAGGATTCTGTCCCTTGATGGAGGAGGAATTAGGGGGATATTTGCAGCCAAGTACCTTTCCAGATTTGAGAAAGAAACTGGTGTGCCTGTGAATGAGTATTTTGATATGATAGTCGGAACATCTACTGGCGGCATTCTTGCGTTAGGGCTTTCCATTGGTATATCTGCAGAGGACTTAGTTAAATTTTATATGGAAAATGCCAAAAGTATTTTTAGAAAAAGAATATTCGGCGCCAAGGGGATACTCACGAGCCGCTTTAGTAATCGTGGCCTTCGTCAAAAGCTAGAGGAAGTGTTCGGAGATAGGATGATTGCAGATGCTAAGACCATGCTGTGCATTCCGACAGTAGAGCATAGTAAAGCATCACCTAAGGTACTTAAAACCCCACACTGTACGCATTTATTTAACGACGCTAGGTATTTAATGTCGGATGCTGCACTAGCTACCTCAGCAGCTCCGACATACTTTCCAGCAGTACAGATTGAGGACAGTGATTGTAAAATTGATGGAGGGCTATGGGCAAATAATCCAGCATTAGTCGG
>WUQU01000027.1 GCA_009889605.1 Candidatus Bathyarchaeota archaeon
GTTGATATAAAGAAGATAGACGCACGCCGGTTTTTGGAAACACATGCCGGCGTTTTTGACATTATTTACTCTGATCCGCCTTACGAGCTGGGAATAGTACGCGATATACTCGAACGTGTTCATGCAATAATGGACGTGAATTCAATGTTTATCCTTCAGTGCTCTAAGAGAGAAAGACCTAAAGAAAGCGAGATAAGTAATTTAAGAATCATAAAAGAAAAGGATTACGGCGATACGCTCTTGCTATTTTTCGAAAGGTTATAATTTTCAGCTTTTTGTGGTATAATTGTCTGGGGGTGTTGGTATGCAAATTTCATTCGCAAAGAAAGAACGTGAAGTTATTGCAAAGCTTGGAGAACTTTCAAGAAAAACAGTAGAAGCGACTTCTACTCTTAGAAGTTTTTTCGACTGTTATTTCAAAAACGAGTGTGATCAGAAGCAGAATTTTTTTAAAGACATAAAACGTATTGAGCATGAAGCTGATGAAATAAGGCGCGGGATTATATCTGATATATACAAAGGTCTATTTCTTCCGGATATGAGAGAAGTTATACACTCTCTTACCGAAGGTATAGATAAAATAGTCAACAAGTGCGAATCGGTAAGCAAAATTGTGGACTACCAACACCCGAATGTTCCAGAGCACCTTAAAGAGAAGATTATAGGACAACTTGATTGTGCAGTCAGCGCAGCGCAAGCTTTCGTTACTGCCGTCGAAAAGCTATTTGACAACATCGACGAAGTCCAGCATTATGTAATTGAGGTTGAAAGGTTTGAACACAATGAAGACGTAATCGAAGAAGAAGTTTTGAGGGATATATTCTCTTTGCAGATAACTTTGGCTGAAAAGATGCAGTTGAAGGAGCTCGTTATCAACGTTGGTGATATAGTCGATAGAACAGAAGATGCCTCGGATATATTGGAGGTATTGCTATTAAAACTCGCTTATTGATATTCTGTTTATCTTTATTTGCTATCGCTTTTACTTCAATTACTTACGGTGCAAAATATTATGTTTACTATAACTCACTTGTTCCGATCTACATA
>WUQU01000028.1 GCA_009889605.1 Candidatus Bathyarchaeota archaeon
GGAGTACATATCCAATGTTCTTTCTGAGAGTTCGCAAATCAATTTCTGTGTAGTTAACCCCATCAAAATATATCTTGCCCTCTGTAGGTTCATAGAAGCGCCCAAGTAAGTTTACTATTGTTGACTTGCCAGAACCTGTCGGTCCAACAATTGCGATTCTCTCTCCCTTTTTAACTTTTAAATTAAAATTCTTGAGAACCATGTCACTTGTATTGTACTTGAAAGAAACATTCCTAAACTCCACGTTCCCCTCAAAGCCAAACTCAGCTAAGGCGTACTCTCTACTTGATTCACCTTCTGATTGCGCTCGCAATACTTCCATAACACGTTCGCCAGCAGCCTGTGAAGAGATAACATCAGCCATGACACGTGAAAGTTCGCGCAGCGGCTCAAAAAATTGGATAGAGTAAGAGATGAAAGCCGCCAAAGTCCCGTATGTGATACTTCCTTGCTCTAAGTTTTTGCTGCCATACACGAGAATTAGTGCCGTAACAATGCTACCTATTTGGACAATAATTGGTGTGTATATCGAAGATATTACCGAAGCTTTTATTGCCTCTTGCCTCATCTTTGAGGTTAGCTGTGAAAATTCTGCAATAGTCTTTTCTTCAACTGAAAGAATTTTTGTTGTTTTTGCTCCGAGAATTCCTTCGTTGAATTTTCCTGTAACTTCCGAATTGTACCTTCTAACTATTCGATAATGTCTCAAAATAAGCTTTTGGAAGTACAGACTCACAAAGAAAATCACAGGTATGCTGCCAACAACAAAAAGAGCCATTTTCCAGTTCAACCTAAAAAGGTAGAACGTGATAAATGTCATTGTAGATATACCCCAAACCGTATCAACCATTCCCCATGATAAAATTCCGGTAACTCTTTGCACGTCCGACATAATTCTGGCTATGAGCGGTCCTGTTCCGTTAGCATCAAAGAAGCTTAACGGGAGTTTTTGTAGCTTAGAGAATGCAGAATTCCTTATGTCTCGTGTCATTCCAGTCTCGATTTTTCCTGCAAGAACAATTAAGACATATGTATTTATCGATTGAATTGTTGTAAGCAAAGAAAATGCAGCTATGAATTTCCAGAACCCGTTGAAGCTCTTAGGTA
>WUQU01000029.1 GCA_009889605.1 Candidatus Bathyarchaeota archaeon
CTTACTTGTTGTTTTTGAAAAATCCTATTCCAACCCAAAAATCACCTCTTTCGGCGTGTACCCTTTCGCACATAATTTGCTTGAACAAGCACAGAAAGGTACGTTTCTGAGGCTTTCTCCCTTAAACTACAGTTTAACCGCAGTGCTGGCGCGTCCTGAAATAGTTCTGTCAAAGGCTTATTCCCTAACGTTTAACTATTCGTCGACGTTGAAGCAAACTGCAAGCGGAAACCACTCTGCCACTTTCAGCATTCCCAAGTTTCTGGATTCAAGCCCCACAGTGCTTGTTGTCACGGGGTGGAATTCAACGGAATTCTTTGCAGAATGGGCGACATATCCGCAGATACCTTTGCAAACAGGTGCAAGTTTTGCAGAGTCGCAAAGTCTCTCGAACGTTTTCGCTTACACGTACCTTGTCACAATAGGCTCGTCGGTTTACCAGTGCACTTTTTGGCTTGGAGGCCCTAGACAATGAGAAGCCAAAACAGGGGGCAAATCAGAATAATTGAAGCTTTCTTGGCGGCGTTGATAATTTTTTCTTCTTTAGCTATTTCGGCAAGCCTTCCTTCAAGGCGGAACCCCGCGGGGTCTGACGATTTGGCCTATGTGGGTTGCAGGTTCTTTTAAAGCTTGATTCTGATGGAAGCTTAGGCAGATATTTGGACAACCGAAACTGGAATGGACTGTGGGATTCCCTAAATCTTTTGTTGCCCACCGGCGTGTCCTTCAACGTGACAGTTTACGATGGGGAAATGCGGCATGTAAACTGCGAAGTGGTTTCTAACGGGGGGTTTCAGCAGCCAAGAAATAGCCCTTGTAAAAATATGTTTGCGTAAGCCAAAAACCAGACTTTCCGCTATTATGTGGTTTATCTGTTTTTGGCGGTGGCTAAATGAGAAACAAAGCTTTTTTCATGGCTAACAGTTCTGGACAACTTCTCATAGTGGCTGCCTTAGCCATAGCAATCCTAATCGCCTCAACAACAATATACGTTTATGAGCTAAGCGGCGAAAGGCAAAGCGCCGAAGACTTTTTTATAAGCAATTGTGTTTTCGCTGTAAAGCAAGGTTCAAGAAACGCTGTTATAAGTGCTCTTGCGAACGCTTCAAATTACGACTGAGGCATATGGCTTTCGTGGGGCACAAACGGATTAGGAGTTTCAAGCGCCTATGCAAATTTCACGCTGAAAGTTTACGATTTAACCTTCAATGTTACAATGCGTTACGCCGTTAACATAACAACCACCATTACTGTAAACGGATATTACATAACTAATGGAACGGCAAAACCGTTAGCTTACACCGCCAAGTTTTCAATGAAGGCGAACCCGCCTTAGCCAAAAACCTAACAGTATTTTATGAAGACCTTGGGGTCTGGGTGCCAGTCAACGCGTCAAATAACCTTTCAGTTAAAGATTATGGCAACGGC
>WUQU01000030.1 GCA_009889605.1 Candidatus Bathyarchaeota archaeon
CGCCTACGCCTCAGCGGCGGTTTTAAAACTTAAGCGCTTGCATGATAGTATTGCGACGAGGCCCCACCGCTTAAAGCCAACTAGCCCCAGCAATCTCCAGCCTTAAGCTAGGCCCACGGCGGCCCCCTTGGCGAAAATAAACGAGTTGTCCACGGCCAAATCCACTGCAAATACGCCACTGCGTCTTCAACGGCCATTTTCAACTCCCAAGTCCTCACTTTCCAAGTCGGGCTGTCTCTGCACTTCTCAGCCACGTATTTCGCCATTGCCAGCGCTCTCGCCACCGCATAAGCCGCCGAGCGAAAAGTTTATAAACACAAGATTTCATTTCTTCAGTGATGGAGAACTACAAGCGCGAACAAACTGATTGCAGAGAGATATTAATTCAAGTTGTTGATGTATTTAGGAGCTTAGGCCAACCGTGCTTTATTGAAGAAAACGGCACTATTGTAATCGATTCAGTATGTCTGCCATCTTTACCGAACGATTTACTTCTTAAATTCAAGACATGTCAAAACAAATTGCGATCATGTCTGCAGAAGAACGAAAAATATTCAAGCAGAAGATATCCTGCTTGGTTTGTTAGACCAGAGTGTCTCGATGAAGATGATGAAGAAGGAGAAGAAAAGAGCGTTAAGCAAATAACGTTGAAAAAACTCATTTCGCTGGCCAAATTGCGCTTTGAGTCCAGCCCCTGGGTCTCAGTATCTACTGTCAGATCGGCGTTTGAAGACGTAGTTTCAATTCTAGAGATACACGAAGAAAGCGAGGAGCCTTTCCACGTGTTGCTCCTAGGCCCTCCAGGCGTCGGCAAGTCGTTAATATTATCCTTCTTCGACTACCCGTCTGCTCCTTTGTTCATCGGCGCTACCACTACGCCCAGAACATTAGTAGAGTATTTGGCAGATACTAACCCCGCATTAATTAGATTCGACGAGATAGATAAGGCTGATAAAAGAGTTGTAGACGCCCTTTTAAACGCCATGAGCAAAGGACGGTTGATTTTTATGACTAAACAAGGTAGGTTTGAGATACCGCTTAAAGCGCCGGTTTTAGCCGCGGCGAACGAATTCGAGCGAAAAGTGAGCGACAGCTGGAGAGCGCTCCAAGACCGCTTTATAGTCGTGTCGATGAAACAGCCAGACATAGAAGAGCTCAGAAGAATTGTAACATCAAATATAGACGATGAAGAGCTGGCAGAGAAAATTTTAGCGAGCAGACTGTCTTTGCGGACTATACACAAGTATATAGTCATGTGGCGCAAAAGCGTTGACAGAATTAAGCAGAAGAAGATAATCCTAAACGACTTGACTGTCAAAACCCAGCTCTTTTCCTAAGTGTTTATTAATCACTGAACAAAAGACGTTCGTCTGCAACAAGATTAGAAAAGCAAAACGTGATTAGTGCGGTAGTCTATAGAGACTCCCGACGGTGCTACTGGCGCGTCAAAGTGACTCAAATATATTATCGCTGTCTGCACGAGAGCTCTGTAGTGGGCATGTGGACTGAAAGACAGCGTGATTCCAATCATGTTGCTTTCGCCTGCATTGAAGCTCTTCTTCGTAGTCTCGTAGCTTATTAAGCTAGCTATTAGCGTCAACGTTACTAAGTCGTCAAAAGTTATAGTATAGTGCAGATCTCTCCTCTCAGCCGTGACGTATACTGTTAAGCCCTCTCCGCCGGCTAAAAGTTCTCGCATTTTTTCCGCCTTTATGCCGAATCTTATTGCTCTCATATTTGTCCCTTCGGCACTAAAATTAGACATTGCACATCAGAAAATAACAAGCGGTTCATGTCTCATATCCGCGTAGATAAACAGTTTTTCTTTCATCTTCTCCTCGATAAATATATCGATAACTATACTTCCCGATATTACTTCTCTTATAAAGGAAGGCGGATTAGCATCGAGAGATAGATAGTATATATCGTCTTCTGAAACGCGGTATTCGTTTAGCGTAGTGTCCATCTTGTGTAAAGCTGATTTAAATAGTGAGCGCAGATGTACTTGCCAGAATACTTTTCTGAACCAAGAAGTCGAGAAAGAAAAAGGGTAAATCGTGATATCGAACTCTCTGGATTTGTGTTCACCCCACCTGAACGTCGCCTTGATTATGTGAGAAAAAATCTCAATTTCAGCGACACTAACTCTCATATCCGCACATTTACGTCAGCTAAAAAATGTTAATTCGTCGAAAGAATTGAAGATCTAAAGAGACTATATAAAAGCTTAAACATTAACATAGAGTGCGAAAACTTTATCCGACACGCAACCACAAAATCAACTCTAAGCGAAATATTAACTTCACTAAGTTGTGCAGATAAGCAAGTATACAGTTACGTCCCTGGAGATTTTATTTTCATTAATCCACTGATTTCTGTTCTTTTTTTGTCTCTTAAAGTGGCGAAAATGAGGTAAAAGAGAAAAACAGCGACTTCACGTTGCCACCTCTTCCCGGCTCTAGATGCGTTTTAATTGTTTTTATAAAACCGAACCTATCTGCGACAAGATAAAGATGACGTCATAAGGATTATGCTCCGCAACGCATATGTGCGCTCTTAACACTGACCTCCTCATGCCTTAGAACGGGACTTGCTATTCTTCTTGTCAATCATAAACAGCAATAATGTGATAATCCAGCGTTATGTGATCTTTTAGCATATGAGTTGCCAATTGTACGTATGCGCTTTCTGGGTACACAAAAAGCTCCGTTTTATATCCGCACTCACACTCTCCATACGAGCCGTTTCGAGTTATTTTCACAACTCCTAAAACTCGCAACCTTGGAGGCATGCCTAATAATTGCTTTCAGCTAAAAAAAGGGAAGAAAAAATTAGCGTTCTTTCCAGGTAATTCTAGTCTCCTCTCCCATAATTTTTCTTATCGGCTCCGGCACCGGTACGCTTGTCCTTACTTCCTTTATTCTGAAAAGATCTTCTATCGGCATAACGCCAACACCTGGCGACGGGTTTAGCGGCGGGACAAGTCGCGGTGGGGTCGGCGGCGGAACTCTCTGACACATGCCTTCATCTCCACCGCCTCCTCCGCATAGCGGCCTTCTCTCAATAACTTCAGTTCTGCACTGTTTGCCCGTTTTTCCGTTTGTAGTAACTACGCGGTGGATTTCAATCTCTATTATCTCGTTGCTGTCCCATTTTTGTTTCGAGGTATTTTCATCATAGCCGCATACAATCTTCATATACTTCTTGAATTCGTCAAAAGAGCTGAACAGCTCCTGGGCTCTTAACAGCTTTACGTTTTCTTCAACGTTTACATTCTCTATTAGTTTTATAATTTTTGCCGGAAGGAGAATGTACGAATTCCACATATACTTGATCTTTTCCCACCAGCACCTGGCTGTATTATCTCCTTTAAAAACGCAGTCGTTGTAAAACGCTTCTAGCTTGTCGTAGTCAACAGCGTGAGAAATCCAGTCTCTCAGACACTCCACCCTGTCTGGAGCATATGTTAAATAGCTTTCTAAGCCGGAGTCTGCCAGCTCAGTCTGTCTCAGATACTCTGCAATTTTGTCTTGTCCTATATAATCAGACCAGACTACTCCCGGTATAGGAACTATTGGTAATGCTCCGTAGAGACGTCTTATCCACGTACCGCTTTCTTCTTTAGCCGCTAAATAGTACGTATAAGTCAGCGCATTTGTTGTCGACTCTATTACGGGCGTTAAAAAGGCTTTCAGCTTTTCATGATCTACTAGCTTTACCGTTATGTCGGGACGGTCGTAATATACTTTGATTAAGTAATTGTATGTCTTTTTCCACAGCACTCTGTAGCTGACAGCCATATGCATAAGCTCGTGCAGAATTGCAAACGAGTAAAAACCTACAGTTGCTTCGCCTATTGATTTGGGCAATACGCCCGGTTTAACGAGTATAGTGTAAGTTGTATCCGAAGCCGAAATGGCCAGCGCTGCCGGCAACGCGCTGTCTGCACATATCAAGCCTATTGATGGCGAATAGTCTACCGTGCCCCACCGGGATAAAGTATATAGAATAGATGCAACTAAAGGAACTTCGCGAAACAGACCGCACTCTTCAACTGGACACTCGCTGAGTATCTTGTTCAGAGCATTGTAATTACTTGTTTCAATCGCTTGAGAAATTCCGTACTTTACATTTAGCTTAAATAACTCTTTAGTGGAGTAGCAAATTCTCATCGGGCCTGAACCCAACGAAACCATAGGTAGAAAAATTTTTGTTATTTATATCTTTTTTGTTCTCTTTCTGTAATCTACTTCTCCTTGTTCTTTTCTTTCAGCCACCTCTTCGTAACAGAAGACGTCAGAAAAGAGTAGCAACAACGGCTGGATTTTTATGAGAAACTCTCCAGCCTGTTCTAACACATCGGTGGGAATGCCTGTAACCCTCCCAGTAAATTCAGTGAGATCTATTGCAGATTGACCGCACTCGCTAACTCCGAGCGCTTTCAGCGATGTCTTTATTGTATCAATTAGATCGGGAGAAGCGGAACTTAACAATGCTTTTATTGTGTTGCTGTATTCTTTTAAGTTCTTTGTAACGTCGAGTCCTACAGTTTCGACATATATTTTTATCAGCCTGTTCAGCGACGCCATTTTAAAAGCAAGCGTTCTGGCGACTTCAGAAAGCTCTCTTGCTACAGTTGTTGCTGGAGTTGTCAACAGATCTAGAATTAGCGAGACAGAGATATACGGCAATAATGTCTGTATAAAGCGCTCATCTACAGGACGCACGGCATCAGATACGCCGAAAGAGCCGTAGTACGTCAGCAACGCTGCAGTAATTGGAGAGACAAAACCCGACAGACGGTTGGTTGTTACTGCATATTCTAGTAGTAATATTTCGAAAGGAGTCTTGCCCAACATGTTCAGCAAGAACTCAACTGCACGCGGCGTCAGCGTCACAGTGCTGCGCTCATCTTTTGGCACATCTTGTGCCTTCGCTATTTCAATTGCCGAATGTATTACAGAGTCATAAGAGGCAATCATCGGCTCGCGTATGCGCATCTCTCTCATATACTGCTTAAAGCTTTCTGCAGGCAGAAGCATAGGGTAGTCTTTTGAAATAAACGTGGTCAACTCAGGCGGAGCAAATCGTATTTCGTAATTCATTGTGAACTGAGGCTTCAATCTGTCCAGCAACGGAGTCGGCAGTTCTTTTGCCACCTCAGGCGCAAATGACGGCGGGTTGCCGGCCGCATATACTGCAACGTTTTTGCCTATGTTGTAGCCGGTAGTCACCCTCCTGTCTAAGATAAGCATATACGCAGCCCCCTGAATGTGACTTGGAGCTTGGTTTATTTCGTCAAAAAATACTGCACCGACGCCGCGTCCTACGATCCATGCCGGTTGCAACCAGAGCGTTCTTACTCCTTTGGCAGCTTCAAGCTTGCCCTCCAGCGCCAGCGTTCTAGCTATTACGTCAGACGGTATGCCTTTTAGATCGTCTAGCTCTAACTGCGACAGCCTTACGTCTACAAAGTGGTGGTAGAACCCGTAGAGCGCTATATCGGGATGCAGAGTCTGTTTAAGCGCTTCTACAAAATCTGCATATGTTCTCGGGGCTATCATTTTTGTTGATTCTAAATAGCCGTAAATCTCGGCTATAGCGTCATTATCTTCTAGCGAGTGGTGAACACATCTGTTCCCGCTCCAGCGCACGCACTTATCGCCTTTAGCTAGCAGACACCTAACGGATTTTGTATCTCTTGATTCTTTGTGGATTATAAAGCACGGATAATCAATTAGAGAAAAGTCGTCGTTAACAACTACAAGCGGATACGTTTTGAGACCAATACTTTTATGCAACGCTTTAAGTATTACCTGAGGCTTAAGCGCATCGCTCTGATTCTGCACAAAAATGAGCAACTCGTTAAATACGTCGCGCAATTCTTCAACTCTTGAGTTCGTAAAGGTGTCCGCTTCATTTATAATTTCGTAAGCATCTTTTTCGCTTAGCTCTTCTAAAAACTGTTTCCACTCAGCTACACAGTGGTTGTCTACTCTATGCGCTTTTTTAGACTCGCTACACTTCCACGTCACGAATATGTAGACTTCTCCACTCCTCCTGTCTATAAACGGGTGGGAACGGGAGAACAGTATTATCTGCGCCGCCTTTTTTTCCACATTGCTCATATTTCTCAACATGAGCTCCGTAAGAGCATAAGACTTTACGCGTGCAATGTCGTATTGTGCCAGCTTTACTGCAGTCGATTTCCCGACGCCGGGCGGGCCCCAGAACATTGGGCTGTTTCTAACAGCAGGCGAGAAGTAATACACTACTAGCAAGTCACGAGCTATAGTGGGCACGATGTCGATCGTATAGTATCTTTCTGTAGACATGGATTAATAAAAGAAAGGAAAATTAAAAAAGTTGGTTTAGAAGTTAAGGATTCTCTTAGCGACGTTGATAGTATAGATATCAATCGACTTTCCG
>WUQU01000031.1 GCA_009889605.1 Candidatus Bathyarchaeota archaeon
AGTCAGGGCAGGTACCGGAGTTTAGATATCACAGGTTCTGGGCACAGTGCGACATAGCAATAGCTAATGCAACTTATGAAATATTGTTCGGTAACCAGTAAATTAAAATTATAATGCTTGGCAGCCGGGGTTGGTTTCACTATTTATTCCCCTATCCTCTCCCTCCCCCGGCTGCCAGTACCTGAAGATGAAAGGGAGATTCTGGGGTGATAGTAGTTAGATTGAAATTATTGGATAAATTTGAAATGTACAGGGCGTGGATTCCAAAGAGAAGCTTCTGCGTTTGTCGAAGTATTTGTAGTAGGCTTTGTAGAATGAGTCAGGTCAATGAATTTTTCGAACAAGCCCAAAAGGCTTTCCGGAGAGTAAAGAACCGAAGCCTTTATATGGGAATAGAGGTCTAAGAAAGAAAGTTGTTTAGGTTTGTTTATGAACATTTTAGGACCCTCCTCATAGTAACATATGTGATTTATATACTCAATATTTTACTAAAACTATGAGGAGGCTGACTAAACTCTTCTAGATATTTACGTATTGAGCGTTATTACAAATGACCAAAATAAAGTAAAAATAAGGGAGGATAATTAAATGATAACAAATATTAAGAAGAAATTAAAAATTGCAATAAGCATATTTTTATTTGTGTGCCTGCTAATGAGCATAAGCTTGCCTCAAATGGTACAATTTGTTTCAAAGGTAGCATATGCGGCAGAAACACCTGTTGCTAAATATGGAGCGCTAAAAATAAATGGCACGCAGTTAGTGTCAAAAAGTGGTGCACCAGTTCAGCTGAGAGGTATAAGTTCTCATGGGTTGCAATGGTATGGGCACTTTATTAATTATGATTCCTTAAAATGGTTGAAAGATGATTGGGGAATAGATGTTATAAGATTAGCACTTTATACAGAAGAGAAAGGATATATTACAAATCCCTCTTTAAAGGAGAAGGTAAAAGAAGGTGTGGAAGCAGCTATTCAGCTTGGACTATATGTAATAATCGATTGGCACATTTTGTCGGATGGTGATCCAAACAAATATAAAACACAAGCAAAAGCTTTTTTTGATGAAATGTCAAGACTTTATGGTGCATATCCTAACGTGATTTACGAAATATGTAACGAACCGAATGGTGTCACTTGGGATGGGCAAGTAAAGCCTTATGCCATGGAAGTTATACCTGTTATAAGAGCAAATGATCCGGACAATATTATAATTGTGGGAACACCTACATGGTCACAAGATGTAGATATTGCTGCAAATAGTCCATTGCCATTTTCAAATGTAGCTTATGCACTTCACTTTTATGCAGGTACGCATGGAGAGTGGCTTAGAAATAAAATAAATACTGCTCTGAGCAAAGGTATTTGTGTCTTTGTGAGCGAATGGGGGACAAGTACTGCAACTGGTGATGGTGGACCGTACTTGAGCGAATCGGACGTGTGGCTCAATTTTTTGGATTCCAAAAAAATTAGTTGGGTCAATTGGTCTTTATCAGATAAAGCAGAATCCTCTGCTGCCCTACTTCCTGGTGCAAGTCCAAAAGGTGGCTGGAGTGAAGCCCAGCTTTCTCAATCTGGAAAGTATGTAAGAAACAAAATAAGACAGGCAAACATAAT
>WUQU01000032.1 GCA_009889605.1 Candidatus Bathyarchaeota archaeon
AACCGTTTGCCGGTTTTTTAGTCCCACCGGGTGGGCATGTCGAAGACGGAGAGCATGTTGAGGATGCTATAAGAAGAGAGTTCTTGGAAGAGACTGGGCTCGAACTTGTTAACTTGAAATTAAAAATGGTCACTTCCGAAGAAGGACCTGAGCACTACAATTGGGTGCTTTTCATATTCACAGGTAGTACACTTTCAGATGATTTTGTGGAGAGTGAAGAGGGAAATCTCGTATGGATAAAAAAAGAAGAGGTTATGCAGCATAACCTCTCCATTATTGATAAAGAGCTTTTCCCGTATATTATGGACGGGAGCGATAAAATATGGTTTGCGAAGATTAAGTACAACGATGAAAAGTCTTTTGAACATTTGGAAATAAACGAACTGAATTTGTGATGCTTTCTAATCTTCAATCTCCATGCTGAAATCTACGTATTTCACTTCGCTTGTTAGTTTGCCTATGGAGATTACGTCGACGTATTCGCAAAGATATTCGCTGAGTTTTTCAGGATTAACCCCGCCGGAGAGCTCTATCAAGACGTGCGGGAATTTTTCTTTTATTTTTCTTGCAACTTCGCAAGCTTTTTGCGGAGGAAAGTTATCGAGCATGACTATATCTGCTCCCACTTCGCATGCTTCAAACGAGCTCTCTTCATCTTCAACTTCGACTTCTATCTTCTTTGAAAACGATATTACCTTTTTCACTTCTTCAACAGCTTTTCTAACTGAGCCGTACAGTTTTAGATGGTTGTCTTTTATCATAGCACAATCTGAAAGGTTAAGCCTGTGGGTATCCCCTCCGCCGTGCATGATTGCGATTTTTTGCATTTCCGAAGTGAATGGTATAGTCTTTCTCGTTGCAGCGATCTTTACATTTTTTCCTGATTTCTCAATCACTTCGACAAGCTTTCGAACTTTTGTCGCGATTGCACTCATAAAAGATAACGTGTTAAGAATGCTTCTTTCAGAAATCAATAAATTGTACGCATCTCCTTCAATCATTCCAATGATGCCTTTTTGAGCGATTTGACCGTCTTTATAGTAAAATTCGTGTTTTATTCCTAACTTTGAAAGTACACCTCTGACAATGTCTATTCCTGAAATAACGATGTTTTCCTCTTTAAGTAAAATGACAGCCTTTGCCTCTTTTCCTCGCAGTGGGTATGAAGCGTAGTCTATGAACTGTTCGTCTTTTCGGATCAACTCGACTAACGAGTCTATGACTTTTTCGTACACAGCCACTCACCTCGTTAGTTCCAGCATCTTCTCTACGGCTCTTCTTGCTTTCCGGGCTATATCTTCATCGACGAGGACTTCGTATTTTTCCTCAAGCAGTGCCAAATATGTGTTCTTCAATGTATTTTTCTTCATGTTGTAGCAGACCATTGAACTCACCGGGATAAATTTTCTGTCTGGGTACAGGTTTTCAAGTTTGGAGAGCATGCCAACTTCTGTTACTACGATGAATTCTTTTGCATCCGTTGTTGTTGGATACTTTTCCATTTGAGAAGTGCTGCCTACAAAGTCAGCCAGTTTTCGTATATTGCTCGGCACCTCTGGGTGTACCATCACTTTTGCATCGGGATATTTGCTTATCAGAAATCTTATCTCATCTTCTTTGACATAGTTGTGCACGTAGCAGTACCCTGTTTCACCGGGGATTGGTATGATTTTCTTTCCCGTTTTTTCTGCAACGTACGAAGCAAGGTTCTTGTCAGGACCGAAGAGAACGGTATCTGAATCGAGTTTGTTTACGACATCAACAGCATTTGCCGAAGTGCAGACTACGTCAGCGTATGCTTTTACTTCTGTGCGGCTGTTCACATACACGACAAATGGAGCGTTGTATTTTTGCTTAGCTTCAATCACGTCTTTGACTTCCAGAGAGTTTGCCATAGGGCAGGTGGAATGCCTAACAGGAACTATGATTTTCCTTTCTGGGTTCAGAACTTTC
>WUQU01000033.1 GCA_009889605.1 Candidatus Bathyarchaeota archaeon
TTCCCAAATCTGCTCTTCGGAGTCTTGGGATCTTCTGCTTCAAGAGAAGCTGTTTTATGGCGACTCATACCAATTTTATGTCACCTAAAATAAGCGTTAAAGGGTCTGGTCACATCCTTGTGCCATTCCAAAATATCAGATGTTCATAACGGTGTTCTCTGTTGAGCTCTTCTGTGTCATATATTATGTCCAATTTTGCGCCATAAGATTTCAGAAGACGATTTATGTCGTTCCATATTTTTGAAGAGAGCGCATCCGAACTCCATAGTCCCCATATTTGGTCGTGTGGTCCACGGAAACCATAACCGTAATTCTTTGGGAGAACGTAAGCCACTTTTGAGGCTAGTGTAGGCTGGTGAAACTTCTGCGCGTAATTCCAAAATTTCTTCATAGAATTTAAGTGTTCCTTGGTTAAGATTCCATATTGGGTTACGTTTGTGGGATAGTTGAAAACTATGATGTATTTGGCGCCGTTGTTGTAGGCTAAAACCATGTCTTTGTAAAGGGTTTCTGCATCTTCAATGTAAGGCGGCTTTCGATAAGTCCATGTTATTATTACGCCCCAATCCTTGTTCTGCACGGTGGCTGCGCCTCTGCAAAGGGCTATGTGAAGCTGTCTACTAAAGTTCCAGCCGAATTCGGCGAAGATGCAATCGTAACCCGCTAAATAGTCAAACCAGTAAAGCGCATAATCAGACGTAAACCTTTTCACGTCTGGTTCTCCAAACTTCTCCAAAAAATAGTTTATCATAAAGCCTAAATTCCCGACGTATTTGGAGGCAGCGTCACTGTAGTTATCGGCTTTAGCTGCTATTCTATGGTCAGGAGTGTCAAACTGTCTTCCTCCAGGCTCGTCGGACAGGTATAAGCCTAGAAACTTTTCACCCCACCTTTCTTTAGCAGCGTAAAAGAAATCGGCCTTGTCAACATGCTGAGTTATAAACATGAAGGGCATAAAATACAAACCCTTGCTGTAAAGGTAGTCGCAGACCATTGTAAGTCTCGTTGCGTTTGTTGTAATGTTCAGCGAGCCTATAACAATGAGGTTAACATAATCTTCCACCTCATCTACAAAGCGGGCAAAATCTTCAAAATTATCATATCCCACTTCAACGCCCACAAACACGCCGTTCCCCTTTCCCTTTTGGAGTACGATGGCAACTAAAGAGGCGGTGGCAACTATGACGATTAGAGCTGCCACTAAAACATATTTAAAAAAGTCTGCAAACTGCCTGTTTTCTTTGATTTTCCTCAAAGGCTTAACCAGCAACGCTAATTATTTTGCGAACTGCAACTTTAACCTTTAATGCGCTATGAAGCCTTAATAATTAAGCTGGCAACATAAATGTTGGAAAAGGGTTTTAGATGGAAAGCATGGAAAAAGTTCGCGAATTATTTCCAATAGTCCAAAACAAGGTTTTCCTGAATCATGCTGCGCAGTCTCCGCTTCCAAGGCCTGTTGCGGACGCCGTGCACAAGTATGCTGAAGATTCCGCAAACTTTGGGTTCTCATCCTTCGATGATGATTATGGAAAAGCTTTGTTTGCAAGGCTGATAGGCGCTAAAAAGGAGGAAATAGCTCTCGTGGAAAACACGGGCGTAGGCTTAAACATTGCCGCAAATGTGCTTCGTTATCCGCCAGGTTCAAAGGTTGTTACGACGGATCTGGAATATCCTTCAGTGGTTTATCCGTGGCTTCGAAAAAGTTTAGATGTGAAAGTTCATTACGTGAAAAATGTTGATGGCAAAATTTTGCCTGAAGATGTGGAGAAGGCTGTTGATGATAAAACGGTGGCGGTTGTTGTAAGCCACGTGGAATATGTTAATGGTTTCCGCAACGATTTACGCGTTTTAAGCGAAATAGCCCACAAGCATGGCGCTTACTTAATCGTTGACGCTATCCAGTCGGCTGGCGCAATAAAAATAGACGTTAAAAAGGACGGCGTAGACTTTTTGGCAACCGCCTGTTACAAGTGGCTTCTAAGCCCGCCAGGCGCCGGCTACCTATACGTGAGAGAAGAACTTATTGAAAATTTTGAGCCGCCTTTTGTGGGTTGGGCAAGCGTAAAACAAGAAGTTTTTGAAACTTTGGATTTCTGGGACATTTGGAGTTTGAAGCTTGCTGAAACTGCAAGCCGCTTTGAGGTTGGTTCCCCAAGCACTATAAGCTTCGTTGGCGCTGCTGCAGCAATGAAAATGCTGTTGGCTTTTGGAATAGAGAAAATTGAAGAGAGAATTTTAAAACTTACAGACTATTTGATAGGGGCTGTTAAAAACTTGGGATTGAGGCTTCAAACTCCCGAAGAAAGGCAGCATCGTTCAGGAATAATCAATTTCCAAATAGCCAACCCTGAAGAAGTTGTAAAGCATCTAAGGAGTCATGGTATAGTGGTTTCTGCGAGAGCCCATGGGATAAGAGTGTCACCCCACTTTTACAACACAGAAAAGGAAATAGACGCTCTTGTGGAAGCGCTTAGAAAATACGGATAAACATGCACTGCCTAGAAGAAGTTACCAAAGAAACAGGCAACAGGTTGCCACACTTTTAAAGGCAAAGGACGCACTTCAAATGTTGTTGGCGCAAATTTTAAGCAAACAACGACATTTAAACATTCCAACTATTGAGAAGCCTATTTTGCAGATCTGCCCAGAAAAA
>WUQU01000034.1 GCA_009889605.1 Candidatus Bathyarchaeota archaeon
GAATATATAATATCGGCTAATTTTTCTTCCGGGTAGGTATTAACAACATCATAGGCGGTCAAGTCATTTTCGAGGTTCATCCTCATATCGAGAGGTTCGTCTTGGTTAAACGAAAAACCTCTACCTTCTGCTTTAAGCTGGTAGGTAGACACCCCTAAATCAACAAGAAGTCCATCAACTTTATGGACTTGCAATAGGTTCAGCAAGACGGGCAATTCAACGTAGGAGAATTTAAAGAGCTGGACATTCGGGTGGGCTTCCAGATTTCGCTCCGCTATCTGCAACACTTCGCTATCAACGTCTAAACCAATAACTTTACCACCACTTGCTGCTATCCGCTCCGCTATCGCTTGGGTGTGTCCCCCTTCTCCTACCGTACAATCTACGTACACCCCGTCCGGCTTCCACACTAAGTTGTCAACAACTTCGTTCAACAAAACCGGGATGTGACGCTCACTATACAGCCTATTCATATCTTCTGTACTCAACTCCGCTCCGCTAATTAGAAAAAACCTATCTACATTGTAGAACAAATCGTGTGCAAATTGCAATTTTCATATATTTGAGTATACGTTCGAAAATATAGTATTTATGCTATTTTCAGACATTTATGAGATATATACTGAAGTATAGTATAATTTAACATAATGTTTACATTTGAGATTAACGGTATTTTGATGAACAAAACAAAAAAGCAGGGAGGTGCTAACCTGCCCTGCTTTTAGTTGTAAAATGTCTACTTAAGCATACTATTTTGTTATTCTTGTTCCTGTAAGACCTTTCAAAGCCTTATCGAGAACAGCCATATCGGTAATAAGACATTCTCTACCTGTAGAGGTCACAAAATCGATAGCTGCTTCAACCTTTGGACCCATGCTTCCAGATGGGAACTGTCCTTCATCAAGATATTTCTTTGCTTCTTCAACTGTCAGATGGTCGAGTTCTCTTTGATCTGGCTTTTTGAAGTTTACGCATACCTTTTCAACGCCTGTAAGTATTATCAATATATCCGCTTCGATCTCTTTTGCCAAAAGTGCACTTGCTCTGTCTTTGTCTATAACCGCTTCGACACCCTTAAGCGCGCCATTTTCTTGAATGACTGGTATACCTCCGCCACCAGCTGCGATGACGATAACATCTTTTTCGACCAACGTTTTTATGACATCTTTCTCTACTATATCAAGAGGAATTGGAGATGGAACAACTCTTCTCCAACCACGACCAGCGTCCTCTTTCATTATCCATCCTTTCTCTTGATGGAGTTTCTCCGCCTCTTCTTTTGAATAGAACGGTCCCACCGGCTTACTTGGTTTTTGGAAACCTGGGTCGTTCTTGTCAACAACGATTTGCGTTACTACTGCAGCAATCTGCCTTTCGATATTCTTTTTCCTAAGCTCGTTGCCCAATGTCAGTGCTATCATGTAACCAAGAC
>WUQU01000035.1 GCA_009889605.1 Candidatus Bathyarchaeota archaeon
GGATGTTCGAGGAATTTGATCCTTACTTTTACGAAGAACCTGTAGATTCTTTAAATATCGACGTTTTGAAAAAAGTGACAGAAAATGTGCGTATACCCATAGCTGCTGGAGAAAGGTTATATACAAGATATGGGTTTAGAACGGTTATTGAAAAACAGGCTCTCAACATTATCCAACCTGATATCGGATTGGCTGGGGGCTTGACAGAGGTAAGGAAAATTGCTAGCTATGCGGATGTTTATAGTATATATGTTCAACCGCACAATTGCGGAGGTCCAATAGCCACTGCAGCTGCTATTCAGTTCGATATATGTACTACTAACTTCATTATCCAAGAATGGTTCCCGTATTGGCCTGATGCGAGATATAATATTGTTAAAGAGCCATTAGAACCGATGGCTAAACGCGGCTATTTTGCTATAGACAACTTGCCTGAGAAATGTGGACTAGGAGTAAAATTAAACGAAGATTTTGTTAAGCGATATCCGCACATAACCATTGGCTAGTGTATGTTCTCCTTCGTATATCTTGACAAATTGCCTAAGATTGAACTCCCGCACATGGTCAAGGTCCGACAGCAATTACATTACGCACCTTTGAAAGGCGATGTTTATCATGTTGTTTTTGAGAAATTTCAAGACGAATCAGTCTGGAAGAGGCTCATACGATTTTCTCAGCAAGGTAAAGCGGCGATTGGAGTAGGAAGCAGGGGAATTGACAAACTAAAAGACGTGGTGAAGGCGGTCGTAAGTGTCTTAAAACAACTAGGTATGGAGGTTTTTATCGTTCCCGCGATGGGTAGTCATGGAGGGGGAACAGAAGAAGGACAAAAGAGAATTCTCGCGAGTTACGGTGTCACTGAAGAAAATATGGGTTGTCAAGTGATTGCTTCTATGGAAACAGTCAACTTGGGTCACGTTTCAAAAGTAATGCCCGTTTACTTTGATAAAGAGGCTTCACGATGTGATGTAGTGGTTGCTATTAATCGCATAAAGCCTCATCCAGAAATTAATGGCAAAATAGGAAGTGGGATCTTAAAAATGCTATCAATCGGTTTTGGCAAATTGCGAGGTGCAGCTACCTTGCATAACTACGGCGCCGAAGACCTCTCAGCTGCAATAAATGACGCGGCCAATTTAATTATTGCGCGCATACCCCTCATTGTGGGCGTCGCGTTGTTAGAAGACGGTTATGGCCAACTTTCTTCAATACAAGTGACGACTTCTCAGGAC
>WUQU01000036.1 GCA_009889605.1 Candidatus Bathyarchaeota archaeon
AGCAATAGATGCTTTCAATCCATACGATATTGCAATCAAACATGCTTTAAATGGTGGATTTACTACGGTCATGATTGTCCCTGGAAGTGCAAATGTAATTGGTGGACAAGGAGCTATTTTGAAATTCAAATCAAATATAGTTGATTACTGTATACTTAAAGCTCCAGCAGGCTTAAAGATGGCAACTGGAGAAAATGCAAAACGTGTCTACGGCGAGATGAAAAAGATGCCATCCACAAGGCTTGGAATAGCCGCAGTTATGAGAAATTACTTTATGAAAGTGCAAGATTACATGGAAAAGAAAAGACGAGCTATTGAAAAAGACGGCGTATTCCTTGATAGAGATCCAAAAATGGAAGTTGGAGAGCTTGTTTTGAAAGGTGAAATACCTGCTCGAATTCATGCTCATCGCGCTCAAGACATCGCAACTGCCGTTAGAATAGCAAAAGAATTCAATTTCAAGCTCGTTATCGAACATGGAACAGAGGCCTACAAGATCGCAGATTACCTTGCAGAAAACAATGTTCCAGTCGTAGTCGGACCATTTGGCTTTAGAACGAAGATTGAGACTAAAGACCTAACATACGACAACGTTAGAATATTGAACGAGAAAGGTGTACTAACAGCGATAATGGTAGATCATCCAGTTCATCATTTGGAATTCGCTAACATGCATGCGGCACTCGCGATGAAGTACGGTGCAAAGAAAGAAGATATTTTGAAGATGCTCACAATAAATCCCGCAAAAATACTTGGAATAGACGATAAGGTCGGTTCGATAGAACCTGGAAAAGACGCTGATGTTGTTATCTGGAGTGATGATCCGTTCCTGCCACACGCGAGAGTGGAAAAAACATTCATAGAAGGTAATGAAACACACTGGTGGGGTGAAAACGAGTGAGCACGGCTAAAGTATTCATAACCTATGCAATACCTGAAAAAGGCATAAACCTTCTGAAAGAAAAGTTTTATGTTGATGTCTATGACGGAGAAGACTTCTTGACCAAATCCGAGCTGATACGAAGATCCAAGGATGCTGATGCTATTGTCACACAGCTGAGAGACCCAGTCGATAATGAATTCATCGAATCACTTCAAAAGGCA
>WUQU01000037.1 GCA_009889605.1 Candidatus Bathyarchaeota archaeon
CGCTACCTTTGAATACTATACCTACACGCCCAATTGTACGATTCATCCGAGCACCGCATTTTCCACATTCTATAACTGGTGAATCGTTTACACCATGCAGATGAACTTCTTCGCTCCCGCAACTTTCGCAAACGTACCTGTACATTGGCATACTTTCACCTCCGTTTCGGAATCTTATAAGTATTTCTATTATTTATTATAATCAAACTGGCTCATAATTCAAGATTCAGAGTGTTAAATTCTTTAAATCTATCTTGACAAAACAGAGAAATTAGGTTATGATTCTTAACGCAATGAAGAGGAAAACGGAGAAAAAGTTAAATAAAGAAATTTAAGAAAAGGTTCTTGACACTAAACGCAAATGTGGTATAATAGATAATGATATGTGTGAGTTCCGGCGTAGCTCAACCGGTAGAGCGGGTGGCTGTTAACCACTAGGCTGGGGGTTCGAGTCCCTCCGCCGGAGCCAACAAAGAGAAAGCGGAGTCGAAAGACTCCGCTTTTTTTGTTTTAATAAGTACATTTTGAAACTTAGTGGACTGTTCTTGTAATAGTCTGTTATAATAAAATGCAATAAAGAAAGGTTATTTCCCTTTTAAGGGGGTGAGTTGAATGAGAGAAAAGAGGCAACAAAGCCTGATGAGAATAATCAAGACAAATAGATTTGTTTTTATTACATTTGTGGTCATTATAGCTATAATAGCTATAACTTCACTTATTCATCAGTGGTCACTTATGAATTTCTATACGAAAAACAGGGAAACATTTCGATTGATCAATGACGTTATTGCTGGCAGAAGAGACTTTAAGAGTATTCTCACGTACATGAAAGAATATGGATTTGATTATCAACACTATGAGAAATTGCTTGATGATTACAAAAGTGATGAATCTGTTAAGGATGAGATAGTGGTCGAAATTCGCAAATTTGCTGAGTTTATACGCAAATCAGAAGAGAATGATCTTCGAGAATCATACATAATAATGTCCTTTTCGATGATGTTTATATTAATTGGAATCTCGGTGGGAATGGTTTTCTCTCACCGTAATTATAGATTAGTGAGACGCTATATAAATGATTCTAAAGATTCAACGAGCTTGCGGACAATATATGCGTGGCAAAGCTCAATGAAGCGAATGTAGTTAGGTATTCGGAGGATGAGGATATTCAGAGAGCGGTGTATAAGATAAATCTGGTTCAAGATATATTGGAGAGTTTGAAACATGTCCCAATGACCGCAAACATCGAAGATTTTATTAGTGAAACGGGCAAGGCACTGTGCAAGTATTTTGATTCTGAAAGATTTTCTGTAGCACTTATAGATCACGAAGA
>WUQU01000038.1 GCA_009889605.1 Candidatus Bathyarchaeota archaeon
AACAACTCAACAAAATAGCCAACGAACAGTATCAAAATGCAGTTAAGAAAATTGCTGTGATGACGAAGTAAGCTCAGGCGATTCATACAGCTACTTGTCAGACTTTAGTTTTTAGGAGGGAACTGAAATAATTAGAAAAGTATTAATCGCAATAGTGATAGTGTTTTCCATAATCTTTTTCACAACGACATATGCACAAGATTATGAAAAAGCAAGTGACATAGATAACTATATGACATATCACAAAGCACTCTCAAGATTCTTCACGACCCCTCTCGTAACTGGGGAAACCCTTTGGGGTTCTCCCCAGTTATCTGTTGATATGCAAGCCGGTGGTTCAATTGAGTTTGAAATACCTTGTCAAAATTCCGGAGTTTGGAACATCCGACTGGATTATGTTTTAACATCAAAGCAGATATTACCTCCAGAAATCTCTGTAACTTTAAACGACAGCGTACCTTTTATAGAAGCGCAAGGCATTCCGCCGATCCAATTTTGGAAATACGAAGAAGGTAAATTCCCAAAGAACAGGTACAACGATGAAGTTTTACCGAACCAATATATCGTTCGTGAAGTATTTTCTTATTACTTGAAAAGCCCTACGGGAATTGAGAAAGAACCACTTTTCTTCAAAGTAGATCCGCCGATTACGAGGCTTAAGATAACTCTCAAAAGCGGGAGTATAAATCTAAAACGAGTGGTCTTGGAAAGGCCAGTGAAGCCACAGGCTTATACATTACCGAAAGGTGCAAGAGAGAACACGGGAGATAGTAAGGTAATAATCGAGGCAGAGCGCCCACAGATGAAGAGTGATCCTTCGACGAATGCGATATCGATAAGAACGCCGGAGGTAGTTCCGTACACCACATACAACTTGCTTCTCAACGCATTCGGTGGAGATAACTGGAAACAGCCGGGGCAAATTGTCACGTATTCTTTTGAAGTGCCACAGGATGGATATTATAAATTAGCTGTGAAGTATCTACAGAATTCGAAACCAGACTTCACAAGCTTTAGAACCGTTTATATCGATGGAAAAGTTCTTTATGAAGATATGATTTACTTACCGTTTAAGTATACGACAAATTGGAAAATAGAAACTTTGAGTGCATGAAATGTAGAACCGTTGTATTTCTATTTAAAGAATGGGATCCATTTAGTTTCTTCCGAAGTTAACGCATTTGTCTGTTCGAACGTTC
>WUQU01000039.1 GCA_009889605.1 Candidatus Bathyarchaeota archaeon
AGTTTATGCCCATTTCCTTAGCTGTCTTTTCCATTATGTCTCTTCTTTCAGCTAAGAGTTTGTAGCTCATGTGTCTTGGGAAAGAATAGTGAATTATCGTTTCGACACCCATCTTCTTTGCAAGCTCGACTATCGTCTTTCCACGACCTGGGGTATCAACCTCAAGAATCACATCTGCTGCTGGTGAGATGACACCTGGATCTTCGTGTGGCACTCCGACAACAAAGACAATATCTTTTCTCATTTCTTTAACTCTTCTTATTGCCGCTGTTGTTCCTGGTACTCCTTGGCATATGACGATAGCCTTTACCTGTGGGTCGTACGCAAGTTCCACAATTCTTGCTATCGTTGTTTCTTGCTCTTGCATGAATTTGTCTGGATATGTCACGTGGATGATCTCTTTACCGTACTTCTTAACTACAGCCTCAGCTCCGCGGTACTCATCTTCACCTTGAGAAACCGTTCCCGTAACAACTCCGATCTTGAATCCAAGAGCTGCGTAAAGCGATGAAACAAGAAGAACAGCTACAAGCAAAACAAGAAGTTTCTTCATATCCTACCCCTCCCTCGGTATAGTGTGGAACACTCAAATTATATCATATCATTGTGGAACGTTCCAAATTCTCTATGTAACATATATTACTGCTCTCGGCCGTTTTAAATGTCAGATTCCAAAGCACTGATAGAATAATGTTTTCAACAACTTTATTTGCTATTTCTCTTCTTGTTATACCCCCACAATCCTTTGTTATTTTCTCTCGCTTCGCGTTGGTATTCTATAAAATAATCCACATATTTAACATTAGGTTGAACTGTCATTACTTGCGCATACCCTTCGAGCAACAATATGGCATTGAACATTTTCTTTCTAATTTCTTCATTTGTTCTATCTTTCGGTTTCTCGAGCCAGACATACGCAAGAAGTCTTCCGTACCTATCCTTTTCTCCAACATCAAATTCAAGATATACAGTTCTGCCCGTTAAGAACTTTTTTGTAAAAGCCTTCGCTTCCGGACCGTAATATTCCACTTTCTTCACCGGGTGTTTCGTTTCAGGTGTGTTAACACCTATAAGCCGGACTTTGTACTCTTCCCCGGCTATACTGACTTTGATTGTATCTCCGTCTATAACTTCTAATACTGTTGCTTTTTTGAATTCACCCTGTTGCTGTAAGAAAAGAACAATCAGCA
>WUQU01000040.1 GCA_009889605.1 Candidatus Bathyarchaeota archaeon
AAATGCCAACCCTCGAAATTGGTAAGTCAACTGTTCTTTCTTTTGAGTACAATCTTAGATATGTTTCTTTTTTTTGGGGGTAATATAAGATGCCAAATCTGCGAAGCTAGACCATTTTTCCTCTGCAACTTTGCTGCTTCCTTCCTGAAGCCTAAATCCTCGATTATTCAATGTCAAAGTCATGTGATAACGTGTTTTGTAAATTCTATAACCAACTATAACCGATAGGAAGGCTAAAATTAAAAGGGTTAAAGGTTGAACTGCTGAGTAAGCTTGACCTAGAAACGCTACCCCAATTAGTATTCATGTGCCTAAAAAGAAGGCTATAGTAAAGCTTTTTAGATAGCTTGGTAAGTCAAAAGCCTCAAATTTTGCCTCTGTTAATTTCAACTGTTTTTGAAGAGCTTTGCCTAGAACATTTTTTTGATGAAACTTCGGTTTTTGAAGCAAGACTGTAGGCGGTCACGCCTATTCTGTCGTCAGCTATATTCTCTATAGCGTTTTTTAAAGTCGCGTCAATTGGTTTGCTTTGAACTACCCCTATAAATATCCAGTCGTCGGCAACAAATTTTTCTTTAGACAATGTTATGAGCTTTCTTAAAAGCTTAACATCAACCTCTGGAGATGTGTAAAAGAGAAAATGAATTTTAAATTTCGGTGTGACAAAATACGAGAATATTCTTGATAGAATGAATCCTTTCTCTTCCAGGCTTCCAGTGGCATAAATTGGAATTGTCAATTCGCCTATTGTAATCTTTATGGATTTCTCTAAAGTTGGCTATCCAGCGCAGGTTCCCTTTTGCCAGTCGTTCTTCCATTAAGTCTATTATAAAGTTTAGCTCATGCAACTAAAACACCTGCATTTTAAAAGTAAAAAGATGGGGGAGAATATTTAAGGTTATTCTGGTGGAATGCTAAGGTAGAGGGTTCTTACGTCTACACCGCGTACAGTGTTTTTTTGTAGTGATGATAGACATAGAGTAATAGCCCGATTATAATGCAAAGGAAGAAACCAATGGTGCTATAGATCTCCTCGTCCACGGGATTTAAAATCCATGGAGATTCTCTTATGAACTATGAATATGTAGAGACAGAAGCCGGATAATAGCATTGCAATGAACCCCAATGTTACCACGAAGCCTGTTGAATGTTTAACTGCTGCCCTCTCGTAGATATCTTTCTCTCAAGTGGAAGGAGCATGCATGACAGGCAGAACATTGTGAGGAAAAACGCGTCGAATATGTCGGTTCCTCAACACCTGCAAAGGCGAAATACGTCGTTAAATTCGCAACGTTTGATTCGGCTATGCATCCCAAAACTCCTGCGGCGCCTGTAGCCACAATTGACCAAACTGGCGCATGCTACCTTTCGCTGACGTAGGCGAAGCCCTCAGGAAGCATTCTGTCAAAGGACATAGCAAATAAGGTTCTAGAACCCACCAGCAGGAAGGGCGGTATGTCGTTTGAAAGCCAAAGCACACCAGCCCAAGGCAATCAGCCATGAAAGCCAACCTAAGCCCGTGCATCTAGCAATTAGAGAAGCAATTCCTGTGCTCCAAGCAGACTGGAAATTAGGAATTGCAGCTGCCGCTTCTTTTCCTGGGCCTGAATAGCTTAACCACGAGTAAGCTTGATAGAAGCTCCAAGTGTGGCCTCCATAACGGGTTACAGCCGTATTCATTGCTGCGGCTGATGAAAGCGCTGAGGCTGCTAAATAAACTATCATTATAAGTAACCCAGCTGATACGACCACCATAGGAATTTTTATTTGCCTCTTTTACCTCGCCAGCTACAAAGGTAGTTGCATACCAGCCCATGTAAGCCCAGAAAGCTCCCGGCAGCGCGAAAGAGAAAGCATCAAAGAAGTTTGGTATATTAGTCGCCATGCCTTTTTCCAGTTCGAGGTTCACCATTTCTTGCGGCTTCCAACCTCCCATCACTTCTTGTACCCCTGTTATGAGGGGTTCTGGGTTCATCACGCCAACGATCCACATGGCAAAGAATCCTATAGTGATCGCAGCCGGTATCCAAAACATCACTTCCAAGATTCGACCGTACATTTTCGTGCCTAACAAAGCGAACGCTACAAATACTGCGACAACTATGACGCCTACTACGAATAACGTTGTCGCATCAAATACTATTACCGTGGGCGCAAGTGCGATACTATAGAATATCATAACAGCCTCAAAGCAAGCCACACCAATGAGACCATAGGAAAAGGCTTCTGCGAGGAACATCAACCATCCTGCCATGTACCCTACTATTGGATGGGTGACCCTTGAAATGGTGACGTACCAGCCGCCGGACCTTGGCATAGCCGCTGTTACATAGCCAACAGCATAACCTGTTATTAGCACGACTATTCCGCCAAATACAAAGGCCCAGAACATCGCTGGAAGGCCTAAGGGA
>WUQU01000041.1 GCA_009889605.1 Candidatus Bathyarchaeota archaeon
AAACATATTATATCATTTTCAAAATGAAAGAGTGCTTGCGTTAAATTTATACAAAATATAATGTTGTATTTTAACTAAGATATGATATAATGCGCTTAGCAGAAAAATTAGTAATGCTAAAAGTAGGATAGTGTATGCATAAAGAGAAAAATGTGTTAAGAACTTTATTTCTAATAATTCTGGCTGATATGCTTGGGTTTGGGCTGATCATACCACTCTTGCCATACTATGCGAAAGAATTCGGCGCTTCGGCTCTCATGATAGGATTCCTTGGTTCAATCTATCCTTTAGGTCAGGTATTTGCAGCACCGCTGATAGGGAGGTTATCAGATAAATACGGCAGAAAGAGGGCTCTACATCTAAGTGTCGGTGGAACTTTTGTTTCACTATTAATTTTAGGTTTCGCAAAATCATTGAGTTTGATATGTTTTTCAAGATTATTCGACGGACTGACGGGTGGAAACATTACAGTTGCACAAAGTTACATAGGTGATTTCACTGATGAGAAGTCAAGAACAAAAAGTCTTGGATTGATAGGTGCCGCTTTCGGTCTTGGATTTATCCTTGGACCGGCGTTTGGAGGTTTCTTAAGTCAGTGGGGAATGCATGTACCTGCGTTTTTTGCAGCCGGTTTGTCTTTTGTTAATATAATCAATATATTTTTGTTCTTGCCGGATTCGAAACCTGTCAAAAACTCGAAGTCAGTCCCATTTACGTTTCAAGAGCTGAAAAAGACCTTTTCACAACCAGCGGTGGCGAGTTTGCTTTTTACAAAATTCTTCTACTCGCTTGGATTCACAATGTTCGAGTCTACATTTGCACTCTTTGCTATCAGTCGCCTGAACCTGCCTGCATCAAAAACGAGTTTCATATTGGCGTATATCGGTGTAATAATAGTGTTCGTACAAGGTATCTTAATTGGAAAGTTAACTAAGAAATATTCTGAAACAGATTTAACAAGGTATGGTATATTCCTCTCGGTACCTTTTCTTGTATTGTATTCTTTCGTGAAGACCGTTCCTATGCTACTGG
>WUQU01000042.1 GCA_009889605.1 Candidatus Bathyarchaeota archaeon
CCTTTATCGAATGGATAACAAATCTTTCTATTTTCAAACTCAGTTCATCGATTATCCTTATCATCAAATCGTGAGTGAGAGGCCTTTCAAAAGGTACTCTTTCTATGGCAATTGCCATAACACTTGCTTCACATGCCCCAATCCATATAGGCAATATCTTTTTGGTATTCTCTATACCAAGCAAAACAACGGGCGTATTTGAAACTTTATCCAAAACTAACGCCTTAACTACCGCTTTTTTCATTCTTAATCACCTCTTTTAACTCTTCAACACTATTGCGAATAACATTTTCGACGTGCAATCTCAGTTCCTCTTCACTTGAAAAATTCTCCGGATACACAAGCTCACAGAATTTCATGGCAGTTTTGTTACTTTTAACCAAAAGGCTGTGTTTGGGTATGACCAAGTGGTTTCCCCACATAGCCACAGGAAGCACTGGAACCTTTGATTTGAAAGCTATTTCCAAACTTCTGTTCTTAAAAGGCAAGACAGTTCCATCCGGCGAACGAGTACCCTCTGGAAAGATAACAAAATGATACCCTTCTTGGAGCTTCTTCATAACTTCTCTAATCGCCGTTGCGGTCTGCCGTATATTCCCTCTATCAATAAGTTCACTTCCCAGGTACTTGAGGTACAAGTTTATAATTGGAAATTTCCCAAGTTCTTTCTTTGCCAAGAACGGTGTCGGTCCAACAAAGCCGATTATCATTGGTATATCCAAAATACTTTGGTGATTTGCCACGACGATATAATTGCTCTTCACATCCGGCTTTTTTCCGCAAACAAACACTTTCACTCCAAGAAGCTTGAAAGCAGCCCTACAAAAAACCTCTATCTGCTTCGTGACAAAATTCCGTCCTCTTTCTTTTCCGAGAATCACCCCTATTAGGAGCACCAACGAACCATAAACAAAAATATACAAAAAAGCACCTATCAAAAACCAGATGCTTCTCATAACACTCAGCAATTTTCCCATAATGCGCATCATCGAAACCTCCAATATCGATTGATGTTACAACTTACGCACGCGCACAAGAAAGACAACGAGTGCTATAATGAAAGCCGTATATGAAA
>WUQU01000043.1 GCA_009889605.1 Candidatus Bathyarchaeota archaeon
CATGAAGTATTCACCCATTGCACAACCTGCATATGGTGCAAGATACTGGAGAGTGGCAGGATCAGATGAAGATGCAACAACCACTGTTGTGTAATCCATAGCGCCAGTTTGTTTGAGCTTTTCAACTATCCTTGCAACTGCGGATGCTTTTTGACCAATTGCAACGTATATACAATATACACCTTTGCCTTTTTGATTGATTATTGTATCAACTGCTATTGCCGTTTTTCCAGTCTGTCTATCACCGATTATCAGTTCCCTTTGTCCACGTCCAATTGGGATAAGTGAGTCGATGACTTTCAAACCTGTTTGCAGAGGGGTATCGACTGGTTTTCTGTATATAACACCAGGGGCTTTGAATTCGACAGGTCTTGTCTCCTTATATTCAATCGGTCCAAGACCATCAATTGGTTCTCCAAGTGGATTTACGACGCGGCCGAGGAGTCCTTCTCCAACAGGGACTTCCATGATTCTGTTCAGTCGTCTTACAGTATGTCCTTCCTTTATTTCTTTATAATCTCCGAGTATGATTATACCTACGTTGTCTTCTTCTAAATTGAATGCCAAACCACGCGTTCCAGTCTCAACGAACTCGACCATTTCGTTCGCCATGACGTTGTTGAGACCGTAGACTCTCGCAATTCCGTCTCCAACTTGTATTACCTTTCCAACATCTTCCAATCTTAACTCTTCTTGGTACTCGGCAATTTTACTTTCAAGTACCCTTACTATTTCGCCAGGGTTTAATCTCAAGGTATCACCCCTCTCTTCTTAACACATCACGGGCTAATTTTTCAAGTCTACCTTTAATACTTGCATCGTACCTCTTGCCGTAAAATTCGACAACTACACCAGCAATAATTCCTTCGTCGACTTTGACGCTGAAAACTGGTGTTTTAGAAGTATATTTTCTAACAAACTCAGTAAGCGCTGATTTTTCTTCATCATTCAAATCTGTCGCTGATATGACTTCAACAGGAACCAAACCGTTTTCTTCAAGTATCGCGTAATCAAACAAGGTTGCGATCTGCTTGATGTACTTCATCCTCTTATTTGATATGAGCAGATAAACAAACCTACCAAAAACTTCGTCTGGTTTGAATCCAAGCTCAGACATTATGTCGCATACTAACTGTGAACGTTTAACTGGCTTGATAGCTTGATTGTTCAAAAAAACCGAAAGCTCGTTATAGATGTTCACAAAAACATTCAATCTTTCTTTGTATTCATCTGTTTTTTGATTAATCTTGGAAACGTTATAAAGAGCAAGTGCGTATTTACTTGCTATAGATGAATACATCATTTTTCATGCTCCTTTATTATCTTCATAAGATACTCTCTCTTAGCTTTTTCATCAACAGCGTCTTTTAGTACTTTCAGAGCCAGGCTCACAGCAAGCTCTGTGGCCATTCCTTGTACCTGAGCAAGAACCTCTTGTTTTTGCCTCTCTATTTCTGCTTGAGCATTTGATATGATTTTCTCAGCTTCCTGCTGTGCCTTCAACTTTGCTTCTTCAACTATCCTTTCAGCTTCCCTTTCGGCGTTCGATATAATTTGCTCAGCCTTTTGTCTTACATCTTTTAGCTCTTTTTCAGCCTGAATTCTCATTTCATCAGCTTGTCTTCTCAATTTTTCAGCCTCTGCAAGTTCTCCTTCGACCTTTTCTCTTCGCTTATCCATCATAGAGAAAAAAGGTTTGTACAAAAGCTTGTTAAGTGCCCACAAAAGAAAGAGAAAACTCAACAGCTGAACAACAGCTGTCAAATTGATTTCAAAAAGATCCATACGGATCGCCTCACAATACGAAGAGTATCAAGAAAGCGATAACAAGAGAGTATATACCTGTTGTTTCAGCGATAGCGTC
>WUQU01000044.1 GCA_009889605.1 Candidatus Bathyarchaeota archaeon
TCATTTTGTCGTTTTTCTTTGCCATTTCGTTGCCATTTGCGTTATCATTACGAGGTGTGTGCATGAAAAGAGAGAATTTGATGAAGATTGTTGAAAAGAGAATTAAAGAATGTGAGAGTTGCCCATTGCATATCTCAAGAAAAAATGCTGTTCCTGGCGAAGGAAATTTATACTCGCCTATAATGTTTGTTGGAGAGGGACCGGGTGAAGATGAGGATTTACAAGGCAGACCATTTGTAGGCAAAGCGGGTCAACTGCTTACTAAGATTCTCGAATCGGTGAACATTAAGCGCGAAGATGTTTACATAACTAATGTTGTTAAATGTAGACCACCTAACAATAGAGTTCCGAACGATTTGGAAATTCAATATTGTTCTCACTTTCTTCTCGCTCAAGCAGAGCTTATTAATCCACGCATGATAGTGACACTTGGTAGTACTGCCGCCGCGTTTTTTTTGGGTAAAGAGGAAGCGATATCTAAAATACGTGGCAAAGAATTTAAATGGAAAGGAAATATAACAATATTTCCTATGTTCCATCCTAGCTATCTTCTCAGAAATCCTTCAAAAGAGAAAGGAAGTCCTAAAGATTTGACGTGGCAAGATATTAAAAAGGTGAGAAAATACTACGATACATTCTTGAATGAAAGTGTTGGAATTGAAAATACTGCAAACGAAAAAAGTAAAAATGATGACATAAATGCCGAATAAGTAAATGCGAGACAAGTAATTGAAAAAGGAGGAAAGGTTAGTGAAAAACGACTTATATGACTCGTCAAATGATATGTTAAACACTACCAACGATATTAAGAACGATACGAGCGAAAAGGAACAGAAAAGACTATCGGAGTTAAGCGAATCAAAACATGAGGCAAAGTTGACTCCTACAGTTATGAGTTACGTTTCAACAATATATGAATTAGTTGAAAAAGAAGGAGTCGCACGTATTTCCGATATTGCAAGGGCTAAGAAAGTTTCATACGCAAGCGCGACAAACGCTGTTAAAAAATTAGTAGAGCTTGAACTTGTCAGTCA
>WUQU01000045.1 GCA_009889605.1 Candidatus Bathyarchaeota archaeon
CGTTTAATAATATTGTTTCATACCGAAGAAGCTGTATATAGTTCCCTAATTTTTGAAGCTTTTACGTTCTCTGATTCAATGTTTCCGGCGAAAGAGGTCTATTGTTGAGCCAGTTGTTTTGTCCAGTTTTGAATAGCTTGTAAGTCTCTTGTGTCGTATATTCCAGGCTTTGATTCCAGGCTTTGTTTCTTTAATTCCCGCGGCTTCCAGTTGCGTTTTTAATGGTTGCATAACCTTTTTCGACCACCAAGGCATTTTATTAAAGTTGTAGACTCCTCCGAATAGTCCTAAGGCTACGGGTTTTAAGCCATATTTGGCGGCTTTTTCCTCAAGATACTTTCTTCTTGCTTCTTGAGGTGCCTTAGTTTTTCATCTTCCTTTTCGGTTAAAGGCTGTGCGCTTCCGCAACAAACAAATAACGCTAGCTTTTTCCTTCTCAATTCTTTTTGAAAATCTTTTAGGAATTTTTCAGCTTCTCCTGTCCAGTTATGGATTTGGATTCCGCTGCCCACTATGACAAGCTGGTAATCAGCTATGTCTTTCATTTTTTCCTCTTTGCGTTGACCACCTTTACCTGGAATCCTTCGTTTTGCAAGACCTCAGCGATATCTTTTGCCGTGCTTTCCGCGGCCCCATATCGGGTTCCATAAACAATTAAAGCCTTATTCATTTTTAACACTCTAAAAACGTGTCTTCAAAGCATAGAGTCTTAGAAAGCGTTAAACCAGTTCTCAGAAATGATTTCTTTTGTGACATGGTAGGTTGTTGTTATTTATTGTATTTAACACTTTATGGTTGAAGGTTACCTATCAAGTATCCAAAGATTTCGACATGTAGGGCCCGTCGTATGTGTATCCGAATCGCATGTAGTATTGTTTTGTGCCTAACGCGCTTATGACAAGGATTTTTTTGAAGCCGTATTCTTGGCGTGTTATGCGTTCCGCCTCGCTTAGTAAAACTGCGCCGTAGCCTTTATGTTGCCATGCTCTCGGCGTGTGTTTGCCTACTGGCACGAGGGGGCCGTAAACGTGGAGCTCGCGGATTATGCTGCACTGCTCCTCCTTTATTTCTGGTCTATGCGCCTTTTCTGACGGAACACGTAAGCGTAAATAGCCTATGAGCACGTCGTTTTCCGTGTCTTCGGCTGAAATGAAGATTTCCCGGCCTTCAGACGCCTCATAACGTGTTACGCTTACCTCAACTTTTTCCGGGTTTGGTTTTACACCGTCTGCCAAAAGCCTATGGCCTACTTCACGGCACCTTATACACCGGCACCTTAAGCCTTCCTCTTTCAGTTTTTGTTGAACTAGCTGGCGTAGATTGCTCTGCTTCACGCCTGCCACTATTAAAGGCGCTGGTATATCGCGTTGCACACGCATTATGCGAACCCAAGGCGGAACCATCTTCTTAACCTCAACAATTAGGCGGGCGGCTTCTTCATTCGTGTAAGGCCTATACTCGCCTCGCATATACCATTCATAAGCCTTTGTGCCCTTCAAAACTAGGCAAGGGTAGATCTTAATCATGTCCGGCTTAAAAGCGGGATTTGTGAAAACTTCTTTGAAGGCTTCCAAGTCCTTCGCCATATTTGAGCCCGGCAGTCCGGGCATCATGTGGTAGACAATTTTTAATCCAGCATCCTTCAGTACACGCGTAGCCTCAACCACATCGCGAACAGTGTGTTTTCTGCCAACAAGACGGTAAACCTCATCGCTTGGGCTTTGAACGCCGAGCTCCACGCGGGTTACACCCATGTCCAACATGCGGTCTACATGCTCTTCTCTAGCCCAGTCCGGCCGCGTCTCCACGGTTATGCCCACATTGCGGATTCGACTTGTCTCCGCCTTCCGTTTCGCCTCTTCAAGACTGGCGGAATCAACGCCGTTCAACGCGTCTAAACACCGCTTAACAAACCATTGCTGATAGGCTTCAGGCGTGGCTGGAAAAGTTCCCCCCATAACGATTAGTTCAACCTTGTCAACCCTGTGCCCAATGGCTTCTAACTGTTCAATGCGGCTTTTAACCTGCCTATAAGGGTCGAAAGCGTTCTGCAAACCGCGCATGGCTGCCGGCTCAAAACCCGTATAGCTTTGCGGCACCCCGTAAGGTGGGCCTCCGGGACAGTAGGCACAAGGCTCTGGCTGCGGGCAGGGGTAAGGGTGAGTCATAACGGCGACTACGGTGACACCTGAAACCGTCCGCGTGGCTTTTCGGCGCAGAACAGGCAGAAGCTTACGCCTTTCTTCTGGTTTTAAGGCGGCAATTATTTCGGGGTTTGAAGGAATCTTTGCAAGCCCGTATTTAGCTGCAACCCGCATCTTAACGCGGCTGACATCCTCGTGGCTAGGTGAAGGAAAACGCATCAACCCTTCAATAATCTCGCGGACAGCCTCTTCCATACCCAAGTCTTTCGCAACCACAAAAACCTAGACGCTGAACAGGCAAATAAACAAAACGTGAAAGCTAGAAGCGGCTAAACCCAGTTCTGCCCAGGCTTACGCTGCAAAACAACCCGCTTCTCATAGTTACGCTTATTCCTAAACCTAGGCGAAGGACTCTTCTTCGGCGTAGGCTGAATCTTAGGAGTCTGAGACCTAACCTTACCAGCCTTCGAAAGCGAACCATGCGTAGGCAACCAACACCCCTCAAAAAGCCTATTAGGCAAACAGTAACTCTTAAACCTTTCCCGAACAAAAACAAAACAAGGCAGGGGTTGCCGAGCCTGGTCAAAGGCGCAGGCTTCAGGAGCCTGTCGCGTAGGCGTTCGTGGGTTCAAATCCCACCCCCTGCACTACCAAGAATTTTTTGTCGCATTTTTGACGTTATTTTTTCCGTTTTAAGGGCGTAAAACGGTTATTGGTTTATGAGACCTGTTTTCATTTCGTAACAAGGTTTAAATTCTCGGTTTTTCATGATCAGTATGGAAGCGGAAACCATGGGGCAATCGCAACCCTGTTCCTCTCAAAAATCCTAAGCCCCTCAACCAAACTCTTAACGCCAAACATAAAAGAAAACAAATAAAGCCTACAACTTAAGACTTAAGTTGCCACGTCTAAATTTGAACCGCAAAGCTTATAAAGTTCTAAGTTGA
>WUQU01000046.1 GCA_009889605.1 Candidatus Bathyarchaeota archaeon
ATTTATGCCTCTCCCAATCATTTTGTTGTAATCAAACGCAGACTTTGACACGTGAACTGTCTCCCCTTCCTTTTTGCTTTCTACGTTCTTTATGTTACCTTTACACTGAGTTGATAGAAACAGCGTTGAAATCAAAACGATTAACATGAGAACTGCGAAATTCTTTCTGAACCGCATGGAGAACACCTCTTTACACCTATTTATGCTCCTATCTTTTTCACAGAAGCTCTCTCTATCAACTTTGTTGGTAAAATAACATTTCTGGGAATCTTTGGACCGGTTTTTGTAATCCTCTCTATTATCAACTGTGCAGCAGTCTGACCCATTTCCCACCTTGGCTGGTGGATTGTTGTCAAAGGTGGATAGAGAAATTCAGAATAAGGTGCGTTATCGTAACCGATAACCGATACATCTTCTGGGATAGACAGACCAGCTTCTCTTAAGGCTCTCATCGTACCGATTGCAGCCCAATCATTGATTGCGAAGACAGCTGTGAAGTTCAGACCGTGTTTTTTCAGATGATTTACGATTGCAAAGTACCCGTCTTCTGGGTTATATCCCTCATTTTCACTCAGAAAGATTTCAACATCCTTATGTTTATCTTGAAATTTCCTTACTGCCTTTTCTCTATTCACCGCAGCAGGTGAGTACTTGGGACCTCTCAAGTACAAAATTTTTCTGTGACCATTCGAATATAGATACTTAAGAGCGGACATAGCACCAGAGAAGTTGTCTATGTTGACCGAATCGCAAAGAATTTCTTCGATGTCATAGTCTAATACAACTATTGGTATTCCGCTTTTTATAAACGGTTTGATAAAATTAACTCCACCCATCAGTTCGCAAAGAATTATCCCATCTATTTTCCTTTTGAAATATTGGTCAAGCACATGTTTTTCTTCTTCCGGGATGAGTTTGGGAACTGTCATTATCGCCTTAAATTCGTGTTTGTTTGCGAACTCTTCTATTCCCATAAGAATCTCGGTGTAGTGGTATCCTTTAAGGCTTGGTACAAGCACTCCAATGTTGTAAAGCAATTCCGATGCCTTCCTCAAGGAAGGCATCGGTTTGTATCCAAGTTGTTTAATTGCTGAGATTACTTTTCTTCTCGTCTCTTCGCTTACCTTCTCAGCTCCATTGATCACTCTCGAAACAGTTGC
>WUQU01000047.1 GCA_009889605.1 Candidatus Bathyarchaeota archaeon
TGGGGCTTGGCACTTTCTCCACTGTGTTCAAGATTTAAAACGTCTTGAAAACTGTCCTTTTATGAAATGGCGGCTCGTCCTCGTATTTGCAGTCGTTTTAATCGCCCTTATGCTCTTTTTCCAACAACAGACAGCTTCGCCGACGCCGCCTCCCTAGGGCTTCTGCCCATTGTAGACGCCCTCCCGTTTATCGTGGCGGAGAAAGAAGGCCTATTTCAAAAAGAGGGCATCGCCGTAGAGATAATATACTTCGGCTCCGCTAGGGATAGAGACGCCGCCATAGCTAGTGGACAGATTGACGTGGCCGTGCACGACCCAGTCGGCTCATTGATGTTAATAGGGAACGGAGTCCCTATTAAAATTGTCGGTTTTGTATGTTGCCTCTCGGAAAACGACTCAAATATAGGTTTTTACTACGTAAAGTCGCCTTTAGCTATGCAGGTAAAGATCGTGACCATTTCTAAAAACACTATTATTGAATACGTTGCATCTAAAATTGTCAAGGACAGTGTGCAGTTTATTGACGTGCCCAGTATTGCCAATAGGTATCAACTCTTAATTGAGGGAAAAGTTGACGCCGCAATAATGCCAGACCCCTGGGGAACGCTTGCATTAATAAACAACGCGACTTTAATAGCTAAGTATAAAGACTTAGTTGTTTTAATCGCCAGCGACTCTCTATTAAATTCCCCGGGCGGGAGGCAAGCTGTGGAGAAGATAATCACGGCGTTAAACAAGGCAGTTGATATGTACAACGCCGATCCAGCTAAATACAGAGATCTCCTAGCCGACAAGCTGAACTTGCCCTCACAACTCAGACAGCGTTACCAAGTAGTTTGGAAGGCGCATATAACTAAGTTACCGCGAGAAATTTTTAACGACGCATTAAACTGGTTGCTCGGAAAGGGGCTTGTGAAAAAGGAGCTGAAATACGATGACTGCGTCTCGTGATTAAATTTAACGAGGTATACTTCAAGTACAAAAACGGGCCTGCCGTTATGGAGAGCTTTTCAGTTGATTTTCCCCCCGGAATTATCACTATCTTAGGCCCTAACGGTAGCGGGAAGACCACTTTGTTAAAACTAGCGGCGGGGATGCTAACTCCACAACGAGGCTCTGTTGAAATAATGGGTAAACCCCCCGCCCATCTCAGGGGCAAAGTTGCCTATATACCACAAAGCGGAGGGCTATATCCCTGGATGAAAATTCAAGATAACATAGCCCTTCCGCTTAGGATAAGAGGCCTTCCCCCCGAGGAAATAGACCGCGTTGTTAAAAAAGTCGCTGAGAGTTTGGGCATAAGCCATTTACTTAAGAGGTATCCCAAGGAGATCTCAGGCGGGGAGCAACAAAAAGCCCTCGTGGCCCGCGCGCTGGCCTCGGGAGCTGAAATCTGGCTACTAGACGAGCCGCTATCAATGATAGACATAGATTATAGGCGCGAGATTATTGATATTTTGAAAAAAATTGGAAAAACTACGCTTGTAATTACACATAATGTACAAGATGCAATTGATTTAGAAGGCTATATTTACATAGTAAGAGGGCCGCCCCTGAAAATAATAGATGTCTACCCGCCAGGACGGTATAAAGACGCCGACGAGTTAATACAAAAAGTCAGAGAATACTTCAAATGAAATACTATTTAGCGGCATTGGCGCTTATACTGGCGCTTTGGCAAATAGCCGCGCTAATAGTCAACAAGCCCTACCTGCCCGCCTTTACCGACGTAATTATCCGCGCCTCGCAAGACGCCCCCATACTTGTAAACAACTTAGTTGCTACCTTGACAAGAGTAGCTATTTCTGTAGCCGTAGCCCTAGTCGCGGGCCTCGCGGCAGGCTTAGCCGCCGTTTGGCTGTCGGAAAGAGTCAGCGCTAATTTGTTAAAAGCATTAATACTGCTGACGTACCCAAGAGAATTAAAATAAATATATGGGGAAAAAAGGGCTAATGCTTATAAATGTATGGAATTTGAACTTTATGAAAAGTTCTACAATGGCAATAATTGGGATATTAGTTGTCGTCATTTTAGCACTTGTGGCATTACTAGGGCAATTCACAACAGCTCCGCCAACAAGTCCAACAACTACAAGCAAGCCAGCAACAACTCAAACCCAATCAACTCCACAACAAACACCCCCTCTCCGCTATAGCGTAATCATAGCCACAGGGGGCACCGGCGGAGTTTACTACTACTATGGTGGAGTAATAGCAGGTATTCTTAAAAACTTTACAAATATAGATGCGATATCTATACAAACAGCCGCTTCAATTGATAATTTATTACTAATTAGAGATAAAACAGATCCTACTAAGGGCGTTTACTATTGTGCCACAGTTTTGCCAGATTCTGCGTTCCTCGCCTATACCGGCCAGCATGATAGATTCAAAGACAAACCGGCACCTATAGCCATAATGTGGGCTATGTATCCCAACTACCTACACATTGTAACTAGGAGCGATTCGGGTATTAACTCCGTATATGACCTTAAAGGCAAAGGCGTTTCTACAGGCGCCCCAGGTAGCGGCACTGAGATTGAAGCTTTACTTCTTTTACAAATCTTAGGCATAGATCCGGCAAAGGACTTCTCAAAGTGGGAGAGACTAGGGGCTGCTGAAAGCGCCAGGGCTCTTAGAGATGGCACAATTGACGCATACTTCTGGAGCGGCGGTCTGCCCACCTCTTCCATTGTAGAACTAGGGGCTGCTTTGAAGCAACGCGGCGTCAGCTTGGTTTTATTAGACGTTCCTGACGACGTAGTTAATCTGTTTACACAGAAATTCCCCGGCGTGGCGTCGAGGGGGGTGATACCTAAAAGCGTATATGGCACAGACAAAGACATACAGACGCTGGCCTTTTGGAACATGTTTGTATGTCACAAAGACATGCCTGAGGATTTGGCCTATCAGATTACTAAAACAGTATTTGAACATCTTGATATACTGCAAAAATCTGTAGCTGCCGCTAAAGACACTACCCTCAAAAACGCTGTAATATACTATGGTGGCGTAATACCATATCACCCAGGCGCTTTACGTTACTATAAAGAAATAGGTATATTGAAGTGATAGAAGCCCTAGTAGTAATAAATGGAACTATTCTTTTTTTAAATAATCCATCTAGCATAGAAATATATTTCATTAACTCTGTGACGCTGTCTCCTGTAGTGCTTGTTTTTGACTTAAATTACAATGGATTTATACCATGGATGTTGGCTGATGAAAAAACTCAAGAGTACTATACATCTGGTATATACAAAATAGAAAACGTTTTAATTTTTTCCAAGCTTGACAAGATTATTTTTTGTAGTACGTTTAATTATAAAGTATATATTTATAAAAATGGTGAAGTACTAAAGTATCAATCTATAAAAGACTGTCTTGTTGCCCTCATATGGAGAAAGCCAAGCTTCTCCAATATTTTCTCGCAGCTGCCTCTCTTTACCACCTCTACTTATTCATCCACCCCTTCACTCCGCTAAGCTATATTTTTAGAATACCCATATTTGACTTGACGCAAGTTGTAAGAGCCACTCATGTATGGTTTATAGTAACTGCTGGGTATCTATATTCTTATGTATACCCACCAAGACCTTCCCCATTTGTTGGATATATACTGGCTGCACTTGCGCTGATACCAACACTTTACTTAATACCAAAGATTGGATATTTAGGGGCTGTATTTGTACTCCTTGCCTATGTAGTAGCAGTTGCGCCATTAACTCCTAAGTACACGAAAAAATTAGATCTTGTAGGGGCAGTGTTGACTTTTCTGCCATATATCTACCTTGTGGTTAACTATGAGCAATTGATTTACAGGGCTGTCACGCCGGAATCCTGGGATTTAGTTATGGGCTGGATTTTAACTCTACTCCTAATGGGAGTGGTATATAGATTTGTTGGCGGCATATTGTCCATACTTGCCCTATTTTTCATGCTGTACAATATGTTCGGCTACATCTTCCCGCCTCCTTGGAGAATTCCAGGTTTCGGCGTCGATTACTTAATAGCCAAGATTTATATTGAAACAGAGGCGGCGTTGTTCGGTACTGTGACGGATGTTTCAGTTACTTATATCGTGTATTTCTCGATATTCGGGGCACTGCTCTCCGCTTTAAAGTTAGGAGATAAATTGGCCCGAGGCGTCTTCATACTGCTTGGTAGAAAACCTCAAAGTGTAGGACGCGCGGCTGTTGTAATGGGGGTTATTCAAGGCATGGTATCTGGATCTGGTGCCGCTGATGCCGCCTATGTAGGCAACTCGTTAAAAGATGCATTCAGAAGGGCTGGTTATGACGACGTGACTGCTGCAGGTTTAGTAGCAAATATCGGAACTGTGGCTTTAATAACGCCGCCAATTCTAGGGGCTGTTGCATTCGTAATGGCTGAGGTGTTAGCTATTCCTTATGCGTGGATTGTGGTTATGTCTGTGCCCGTGATGATACTTTATATAATATCAATTTTACTCTATAATGAGTATTACGTCGACAAGATAGGCTTAAAGGAGATAGATATAAAGAAGGAAAGACTGGCCGACTGGCTTAAGAGCGGCGGCTGGGCTGGCATAGTGCCCATATTAATTGTTTTAATTGTCTTGTCTATGGGCTATACAATAACTGCCGCTGTAGTGACTGCGACAATAGTATCAATAATAGTTGCCTTTTTGACTAAGCCGAGGCCTAACGTGGGTGAGATAATAGAGGGCCTTGGAAATGGGTTTAAACTACTCATACCGGTAGGTAGTTCAATAGTTATAGCCAATTTCATAATGTCAATGGTAGTAGTTTCAGGTCTTGGCACTACATTTTCTGTTTTTATTGTTAATTTAACTAAATCTTTATATCTAGCCTTGATTTTTGTAGCTATTTTTTCTCTAATTTTAGGCATGGGCGTTCCACCCACTGCGACTTATATTACTGCATCGCTATTAACGGCGCCGGCAATTGTGAAATTTGCAACAGCCGCGGGAATACCTGAACAAGCGGCTTTGCTTGCGACTCACATGTTTTTATTTTACTACGCAGTACTAGCGGATATTACGCCGCCCGTCGGGCTATCAAATTTCGCCGCAGCCTCTGTTTTTGGCGTGAATCCTATTGCCGTAGGCATTAAGGCTGCAAAAGTGGCGTTGCCTAAGTATATAATTTCGGCGCTATTCCTAACAAGCTATGAAGCCACAGCTCTTTTGATAATGCCCACATTAATTACAGCGGGCCTACAATTTACTGTAATTACATTCTTTCTGAAATTCATATTGTATATTGGTGCCATTTGGGCATTTACCATAGCGAACGTGGGGTGGGTTGCCGGCAAATGCATTAGTACATCAGGTAGAGTATTGGCGCTTATTATAGGCGGCTTGATGATAGCTCCAGACTGGGTTTTAAATATGGTCGGCGCCGGAGCCTTCGCGATGTATTATCTTTATAAAAAATTAAAATAGGCATGCACCGTCGCAAGCCTTTAGCCGGAGTTAGAGTTCTAGATTTTACGGCGGCGATGGCGGGCCCCTTCGCCACAATGCTACTGGCAGATCTCGGCGCAGAGGTTATTAAAATTGAGCCGCCGGAGGGAGACCACGCCAGAGATTGGGGTCCCCCTGCATATGGAGAGAAATACAGCGCATACTTCGCCAGTGTTAATAGGGGCAAGAAATCAATAGTCATTGACTTAAAAAAAGCTGAGGCGAGAGATATAGTATATCGTCTTGTAAGAACTTCCCGAGTTGTGGTAGAGAACTTCAGGCCAGGTATAGCGGAGAAGTTGGGAGTTGATTACAGCACGTTACGCCGTTACAACCCAGATCTTGTTTATTGTTCAATCTCGGGATTTGGCGAAGGCCCTTACAAAGATCTCCCGGCGTATGATTTAGTAGCCCTGGCCATGTCAGGTCTAATGGATTTAACGGGGGAGCCGGATGGCCCGCCTGTGAAATTCGCTGTCCCTATCACGGATATAGTAGCCGGTTTTTACTGCGCCTTAGCCACAGCAGTAGCAGTTTTAAGTAATATACCGGGCTATATTGAAATACCTCTCATAGAGGCGGCCATCTCGTTACTAACTCACCAAGCTGGCTATTACTTCGCCAGCGGCGAACCGCCCAGACGCATGGGGAGCGCCCATCCAACTATTGTTCCATACCAAGCTTTTAGGGCAAAGGACGGTTATTTTATACTAGCCGTGGGGAGCGACCATATATGGAGACGTTTTTGCGAAGCCATTGGACGCCCTGACTTATCAGAAGATCCCCGGTTTAAGACAAATTTAGACAGGGTGAAAAACAGGCAAGAGCTTGTGAAAATGCTAGAGGAAATATTCGCCGAGAAAAA
>WUQU01000048.1 GCA_009889605.1 Candidatus Bathyarchaeota archaeon
ATAGTTAACATATTCACCTTAGTTTCTCGAACAAAATGAACCAATGGTGCATTGGAATTAAAATTATGTTTATAGACACGCCACTTCACACCATACGAATCGGTCATTTCTCCTTGGTGCTCACCAGCTGCACCATAACCGTCGTAATTCGGATGGATCATTAAATCTAAAGAAATATTATTACTAGAAATTTCACTGCTTTTGTGTGCCCATACCTCCCAATACATTTTCCAGCCTGAACTATCGTTAGCTGACACTGAGAATGACCAAAATCCATAAGCGTTTTGCCTCCCATCGATTTTAAAAGGGAGCTTTGAATTGGCTGTGTTATTTTTGACCCAAGGATAAATTCCTTTATTTAGTTGACCGATTCCAATCCCACCTTTTGCACCATGAAAATTGTAATGGCCGCCCCAACTATCTTTTGATGCTAGCCAACTTTCCATTATGCCGCTTTTAGGAAGATTATAGGCATTATTAAACACATAAAATTCACGGTCTTTAGCCCACTTCTTTGTTTTATCAACCCTTTCACTATGAGAAGTAAAAGAAGTTAATAAACAGACCGTGATCATCCCCGTTAGTAGTCCAATTATTTTTTTAACTCTTTTCAGTTCAACCACCTCCCATATGTAACTATTAAAACGACCTACTGGTTCGGCAGACGACGCTGAAGCGCTCATCATTTCACGAACCCAACTGCTAAGAAGCCGGCCTGATATTCTGGCCGACTTCATTTCTTTCTGCATTTCCGGTCATGCAAATTTGTCCTGCCAAACACTTGTTAAATCTGTTATATTCAGTTCACTGGGGATTATGTGCTAGAGCTCTGCTACTTACGATCTAGGAGGGGAGCATGCTGTGAGTGAAGGGATTACGAAACTCGAGAAGTGGACAAAGAAGTTTATGCACTTTCATCATCATCCAATATTTCCTTCGGGTCCTCAGACTGATTCTGGATACGTGCCTCATACGCGTTGTTAAACTTTCTCCATTTGTCATAGTTTATACCAAGATAATCGAGAACTTCTTTTACTTCCAGCACTACCTTGCCGTCATCACGCATATTGCACAACCTTCCTTTCTAACAACGGGAACTATTATTTTTTGTTACAAAAAGACAAATAATTCCGCAATTATTTTATATATCTAAGTAGAAAGGCCGGTTGCACCACTTGCTCCTAACGTCCTAAGGTGCCCAGATAAGGAACGAAAATCATCGCATCCATTTCTTTAGGAATATCATACTGTATACAAAAGAAAATGTTTGACGA
>WUQU01000049.1 GCA_009889605.1 Candidatus Bathyarchaeota archaeon
CATTGTTGGTGATTAGGTACTTAAAATAATAGGTAAAATATTGAAAGAAAAGATTCAGGGGAATGGTATCGTTGGAAGGTATGGTGGGGAAGAATTCTGTGCTGTTCTACCAAAAGTAGATTCGGATAGTGTGGTTCGATTGATTGACGACATCTTAGACACGGTCCGCAGCACAAAATTTTCGCATGGAAATTGTACTGTTTCATGTGGCGTAGTTAGCTCAGAATACTACTCATCCCCAACAGAGGTTCTAAAGGCTGCTGATGAGATGTTGTACATATCAAAACGAACAGGAAAAGACAGAGCGAGCTATATGTTCCTGCCTAAGGAAAATTCCCCAACTTTTTAATAAACGACTCTATCCTAATAAAACATCAAGAACAGACATTACTAAAAAACCGAATATCAAAAAGTATGTCGAGAGCCTTTCATTGCCCCTCAAATGAGTTTCTGGTATGACCTCATCGCTAACAACGAAAACCATAGCACCTGCGGCGAAGGCAAGCATGTATGGTAAAAGCTTTTGGCTTATCAATATCAAACCAGCGCCGAAAATACCACCAATTACTTCGACAATACCAGTAAGAAGCGTAACAAGAAGCGACGTTCTTACAGAATACCCAGCGTTCATCAAAGCAACCATCGTTGCTGCACCTTCTGGAATATTCTGAGCACCTATCGCAATGGCCACGTCTATCGCTTCGGGAGTGTAGCCACTAATCCCAACAGCCATTCCTTCTGGAAAATTATGAATAGTTATGGCTATTACAAAAAGCCATATTTTTGCCAACCTTCTTAGTTCAGCTCCTTCATGGCCTTTGAGAAAATGTTCGTGCGGTGAAAATTTGTCGAAAAGGTCAACTAATAATGCTCCAAGCAGGAAACCAACAGAGAATCTAATGCCTCCGCCAATTTCTAACGCCGGACCGGCTAGACTAAAAGCACTGGCAGCCAGCATTATTCCGGCAGCCATACCTAATAGTGCATCTATCAATTTTTCGCCAAAATGCTTATGAAAAACTAGCAAAGGAATAGCCCCTACAACTGTTGTAATTCCAGCAAGTGAACTAAGTACCACTCCACGCACAAAGTCAGAGATAACGACCACTCCTTTAGCTTCAGTAAATTCACTTAGTATTATAACATATTTTTATTAAACAACAGCTGTTGAATCATGCGGAACGGGTTCATAAGCTTCTTTCGGTGCTGTGAGTAAGAATATTACAACAACAACAGTAGATATAATATTCACACCAAGAAAGAGCCAAAATGGACTGATTCTATCTATTAAGTAGCCGTATAACATGGAAGATATCGGTACACTACCAGTTGCGAGGAAAGACAGGACCGAGAAAACTCGTGAACG
>WUQU01000050.1 GCA_009889605.1 Candidatus Bathyarchaeota archaeon
AAAAATCCGTCTGTATTAGGATTATAAGACAAAGAGTTATACACAAGCCTGTACACCGTAGGGTTCCCCTCCTGGTCAAGCACGTCTTTGTACTCTGTCGAAATCCAGATCTGATATACATATCCTGAATCGTCCGAAACAGGTCTGTCAAACGAAACCTCAATCTCTGTTTGTGAAATGGTTTCTGCCTTACAGTTCCTGGGGGTTGGCGGTATATCACCAAGCTCTGTAACAGAAACCTTTATAAGCGCAGAAGGTATCTTAGTACCGTCTGCAAAAACTGCCTCAACTCTTATGTAATAGTACTTTGTGGTCATAGAAAGACCAGGAATGTATGCTTCATTCTGGTTATATGAGGTTGTAGCAAATATATTTTGTTGTGGTAGGTTATCTCTTGGAAGCTCATTTGCGCTTGTAGCATAATAAGCCCGGTATCTTATCTCATCCTGCTTGTAATTCCCAGGGTCAACACCACGCCACTGTACTCTGACCAGAGCTAAAGTCTTACCATCTTTTTCAATCTCACCTATTTTGGCAGCACTGACCTGTATCAGCGTCGGGCATGCAATGTTTGAAAGAGGCTTGTAAATCACTCTTGTGCTGTCCATCTTGGGATTCATGAGAATATAGTACATCGTCCCCGGGGTTAGTTCAAATGTGTCAATTCCATCATACTTGTCATACACTGTCATGCTTACCATTTGATTTATCTCCTGTGCGAGCTGTTCCTGCCCGTCTTTATAAAGTTTTATTGGAACTGTCACATCGTTCTCTTTTTGGTACTTGTAAATCTCGCTTGTAACAGCATCAATATAGTACTGATTAGCATCTGACGCTGTCTGGCTTTTCCCCACAAATATGTTGTATCCCTTAAAACCAATATCTGGCTGAAAATCCGGAGATATATTGATCTTGTTAAAAGTTATTAACAGTTTTGGATGTTCTCCGCCTGATCCAAACGGAACATCTTCTTCCTTTTCCGGATCAGGCTCTGGCTGGGCACTAAGTCTGAACTCTGTTATTACATAAATCGATTGGGAGGTTATAACCTGGCTGTCCTGGCTTTTAGCACTGACAGTTATTTTATACACCGTTGCACCTTTAAGACCTGTTATATCGCAATATGTATCTTGAACAGTTGATTGGAAATCTATTTGAGTATTTGAAGACGCAGCTGAAACTTCATAAGAAACTGCATCTTCAAGTGCATGCCATGTGATGGAAAGAGAAGTTCGTGTTATCTTATAAACTCCACTGCTAGCTCTTTGGACAGTGACACTTAAAGAGCTTGAAAGGGTTT